>JBBQCU010000015.1:0-17398 GCA_038319065.1 Methylococcales bacterium | reverse complement strand
CAATACCCTGATCGAGAAAAGGCAACTGGAGCGTACGATCTATCCGTTTCTGGGACCGAAGAAAAGCATAGACAACGTTGATTTGGCCCGCGCAGCGTTGGAAGAACTGTACCGTACCCAAGGTTATCAAACGGTGTCGGTGGATATTCCCGAGCAGGACGTAAAAAACGGTGTCGTTTACCTGCAAGTGGTGGAAGGTAAGGTGTCGCGCTTGCGAGTGACGGATTCGCGCTATTTCTCGTTGGGTAAAATCAAGGCAGGGGTCCCGGAACTGAAGGAAGGTAATGTGCCTAACTTTCCGAAAATGCAGGAACAATTGGCGGATTTTGGCGGACAAAGCGCGGACCGGAAAATTCAGCCGATTCTGCGCGCCGGTGAAATGCCGGGGACACTGGAAGTTGATTTGAAAGTGAAGGACGAACTGCCGTTACACGGCAAAGTGGAACTCAACGGCCGCAATACGGTGGGCACATCGAGGCTACGATTGGTGTCATCATTGCACTACGACAATCTCTGGCAGTCCATGCACAGTGCTTCGTTGATGTATCAGGTGTCGCCGGAGAACAGTCAGCAAGTCGAGGTCTGGGTCGGGACTTATTCGATGCCGCTGTTTAAAAGCGATAACCGGCTGACGATTTATGGGGTGAATTCATCGTCGAATGCTCAGGTTTTTAGCGCCGGGGCCTTGGGGGTAATCGGTAACGGGAACATAGTCGGGGGCAGGCTGGTCATGCCGTTGACAGCGCCGGACAATTATTTTCACAGTGCAACGCTGGGTGTAGATTACAAGGATTTTAAGGAAAATTTAAATTTGAAGGAATCCGACACCATCCAGACACCTGTCGCCTATCTGCCTTTTTTGGCGCAATACAGCGGTAACTTAAGTGGCGAGGAGTCGATGACGAGTTTCGATCTGGGGCTACATTTCTCGGTACGCGGGCTCGGTAACGATCAAAAGCAATTTGAGTCAAAACGCTATCTGGCCCAGGCCAACTACTTCTACCTGACCGGAAATCTGAAGTTTCAGCACGATTTGCCGCTTGGCATGGCATTGAACACACGTTTTTCCGGCCAGGTGGCCGATTCGCCGCTAATCAGTAATGAACAGTACTCGTTGGGCGGCATGCAGAGTGTCCGCGGCTATTACGAAACAATGGCCCTGACCGATGACGGTGTGTTCGGTTCGCTGGAACTTTATTCTCCCCATCTGGGGCCGGTTGATTGGGAGTATTTAAACAACCTGAAATTGATGGCGTTTATCGATGCTGGCCAAGGCTGGATCCTGAACCCCTTGCCGGGTAACGTCAGTAACCATACGCTCATCGGCAGTGGTTTCGGTTTGCAATTCCGCTTATGGAGGCTGCTGAGTGCTGTCCTTGATGTCGGTTTTCCGATTCTCTCACTGGCACCGGTATATAGTGGTGATCCGCGAGTGGATTTTAGTATCGCCACCGATTTTTAAGGAATTTGGTAAAGATGACAACCATGTTTCTCAGATCGCAGTTGGCAACGCATAAACCTGCAAAAAATCTTTTCAGATTAAAACCGTTGGTTGCGTGTCTGCGGGTACTGATCACCGGTGGCTTGCTAGCCGGCTCGTTTGCACCGGTTTATGCCGAATTGCCGATCCCGGGGGTTGCTGCCATCGCTTCCCCTACCGGGGTTGCAATCCCCTGGGTCGGTGCCGGCAGTGCCGATTTGGTCAGTAATGGCACCACTATGCAAATTATTCAGCATAGTGATAAAGCCAGGCTCAACTGGGAAAAGTTTAACGTCGGCAAGGGAAATGCCGTTCAGTTCGTCCAGCCGGACGCTACGTCGATTGCGCTAAACCGTATCTATCAGCAAGACGCCAGTCAAATCCTCGGCCAGATCACCGCTAACGGTCAGATCTATCTGGTTAATCAAAATGGTTTTGTGTTCGGTAAGGATTCCGTTGTTGACGTGCATGGGTTGGTTGCTTCCACGCTGGATGTATCAGACCAGGTTTTCGAGCAAGGGATTACCAAGATTGACGATAATCATGGTGCGGCCGCATTTAAAGGTAACGGCGAAATTTATTTAAAAAATAAGGACGGATCATTTGCCCTGGATGGCAGCGGCAACAAAATGAAAATCCAGATTAAAATCGAAAACGGCGCGCAGGTTAAATCGGCCGAAGGTCAACGCATTCTTATTATCGCTCCTAGCATAGAGAATGGCGGCGCTGTTGAATCGAAGGGCGGACAGGTTATTATGGCGGCGGCCACGGATAAAGTGTACTTGCAGGAAGCCGGAGCCGATAGCGATGTGCGAGGCTTGCTGGTGGAGGTGAAAACAGGCGGCAATTTAAAAAATCTGGTGACGGGTACGATTTCCGCCAATCGTGGCAATGTTACTTTAATGGGTTTTGCGGTCAACCAGGGCGGCAAGGTATCCGCGACAACCTCCACCAACGTCAACGGGACTGTGCGCTTGCTGGCGAGGGAGGGTGGCGAAGCTATTCCGGATTCGAATGGCCACTATCAAATCATGCCGGGCTCAACTGTGCGTCCAGCGGACAGCGGCGATGGCCTGGGCATTTCAGCGGCCGTTACCCTGGGTGAAGGTAGTACAACCGAAATACTGCCGGAACTTGAGTATGTCAAAGCAATGTCCGGCGCAGTTGTGGAAACAACCGCTGTCGATGGACAAGTTCAATCTTTATCCCATGTCGAGATCATGGCTAACAAGGTGAATTTGAAAGCGGGGTCCGAAATTATTGCGCAGGGCGGCAAGGTGGACTTAACGGCGACTGAAAACCCATTAGCTGTGTTTAATAACGGCGGTAATCTGATTGCACACGAGACTGTTAAAAACACCAGCCGGATTGTAATCGATTCCGGTGCCAAAATCGATGTTAGCGGACTTGACGCGACAAAAACCATGGAAAGTAATGTTATTTCAGTCAAGTTGCAATCCAACGAACTGAAGGATGCTCCGTTACAAAAAAATGGCATTCTGTTTGGCAAGACAGTTCAGATCGATATCCGGGATGGCTCGCCATTGACTGATATTCAACCCACGCTGGATAGCATTCAGCATACCTTGGCAGAGCGGCTTGGCAAGGGTGGTCAAATCAATTTGCTATCCTAGGGTGATGTTGCGGTAAAAAACAATGCCGTGCTGGATTTTTCCGGTGGTACCGTGACTTATTTGGGCGGGCAAATCGCGACTACAAAGTTAACGTCTGACGGCCGTATTTACGACATAGGCCAAGCCGATCCGCTGTTAACCTATGATGGCATCTATGGTGACGTGGTCAGAGTCCACCAAAAATGGGGCATTACCCAAACCTGGAAGCTGGACGGCCTGTTTATGCTTACCCGGTTTGAACAAGGTTATGTTCAAGGTCAAAATGCGGGGTCTTTGCTGGTTGAGAGTAATGGTGCGCAGTTGGAGGGGGATTTTATTGGCAATGCTGTTAGCGGGATAAGACAACGCAACCAGGCAGACCGGGCAAGTGGTGGAACTTTAAAAGTCGACGTTCAATTATTATCGCCTTCTTTTAGTCAGGACATTCTGTTTGCCTATCAAAATGGGCTGGCCGCCGCGTTGACGATGGATCCCGATAAATTATTCAATAACGGTATCCAGCAGGCCATTTTTAAAACCAATGGATCAATAACAATCGGCAAAGATACGGCTTTCAAACTGGCGGATGGTGGTCAACTGTCTTTAACCGGGAGTGCAATTGATGTCGTAGGTTCTATTAAAGGGGCTGGTGCAACGATCAACCTTGAAACGGCTTCCTATGAGAATGCCGTTATCGATGGACATGTCAATTTGGCGGAGACGGCCAGTGTCGCATTGCAGGGACGCTGGGTTAATGATTTTGCCAATTTTGGAAACGTGATCAGCAATTCATCGTTAAGTATCGATGGCGGTAATTTAAACATTAAAGCCGCGGGTGACGTCACTTTGCTGGCCGGCAGTTCAGTGGATGTCAGTGGTGGCGCCTGGTTGCAAGCGGGCAGCAAAGTTATCGCGGGCACAGCCGGCGGGATTTCCCTGGCTGCGGCCAGACCACTTACCGGTTCCAATTTAACAGTCGATGGGACCCTGGCTGGATATGGGCTGGAGAAAGGCGGAAAGCTTAGTCTGGAAGCCAACAGTGTCGTGATTGGCAATCAGGATCAGCCGGCCGGCACTGGGTTGGAGAAAGGCGGGAAATCAAGTCCGGAAGCTAACGGCGCCGTGATTGGCAAGCAGAATCAGGCGGCCGTCACTGAACTGCAGCCCTTGCAGCTTGACGATGCATTTTTTACGCATGGGGGGTTTGCGGATTTTGCCATTACTGCCAACATTAATAGCCTGACCGTTAAAGAAGGCACGACAATCAATTTAGTGCAACAAAACCGGGTTTTAACTAATAAAATAACAAGTACAAATAATGCCGATGGTATTGCTGCGCTTAGCAATATTCAAGAATTGTTACCGGAACAGCGCGCTACCAGCTCCTTGACCTTGAATGCGCTTCATAAGGTAGGTCCGAAACCCGGCAGCCTTTTAACCGTTGAAAATAACGTACACATCAATGCGGATGATTTAAGTGCTGTCAAACTGGTTTCCGACTCATCCATTTCTTTGGATGGATCAATTACCGCGCATGGTGGCGATGTGTCCCTGCAAATAGTACCACCCGCCAATGTCATCGATCCTTTATATCAGCCCAGCCAGGGAATCTGGCTGGGTAGCTCGGCGCAAATTGACGTTTCAGGATTTGCTAAAACCACTACGGATAAGTTAGGCCATGTGCTGGGAAATGTTATTGACGGTGGCTCGGTAAATCTGGCAGCAAATCGTGGCTTTGTGGCCACCCTGAACGGTTCCTTGATTAATGTTTCGGGAACCGTAAAAGTACTGGACGAACCGGATAAAGCCACGATCGGCATTACCTATAGTCCTGTGAAGATTGGCTCCAATGCAGGTACAATAAAGATTACAGCAGCAGAAGGCATCTTTCTGGAGGGTGCCATGCAGGCTAAGGCCGGCGATGCGCCGGGTACAGCAGGTGGCGCTTTATCCGTACAAATAGATAAAAGTCAGCGTAGTCCGAACATTACACCCAATAACTTCAAACAAACGCCTAGAATTCTAACTGTTTTCCAGCAGCAGGACTCGATTTTTTCCGGCACTTTTAATCAGTCTGGCGATGCGTTACCGGATGCTATAAACGGACTGGCATTTTTGGCGGCTGACCCGGTCTCCAAAGCAGGCTTTTCATCGTTAACTTTGCATGCCGACGACGAAATTCGCTTTCAGGATAATGTTTCTTTAACCGTAAATAATCATATCACACTGGATGCGCCAAGTTATGGGTTGGAAACAAAAACGTCTAACGGCCAAGGTGTTGTGGATCTTGGCGCTGCCACTGTCTCTATGGGCTCCGCTCAATATAGAACGGTACCGGATGGCGCCACCGAAGGTAATGGCCGGTTAACTGTCAGGGCCGATTTGATTGATGTGCTCGGCGGTTCCGTCACCAAAGGAATAAAAGAAGTCAACCTGATTGCACAACAGGATATTCGGTTAAATGGCGTTCGCTTTCCTAATGACCGGGATTTTACCGGCGAGTTTAAGACTTACTCAAAACTCAATTTAACAGCCGATCAGATTTATCCTACGACGCTAACACAGTTTACTTTAGACGTGTCCGGTGATCCGGCTGGCACCATCGCCTTTAATGGCAATCATAAGCCGGCACCGGTTTTATCAGCATATGGCAGTTTAACGGCCAAGGCGCCGAACATTGAGCAAAGCGGAATTCTAAAAGCGCCCTTTGGCGAGATTGTATTGGAAGCGGGTAATGCCATTAAGTTTGGCGCTAACAGCCTTACCTCGGTATCCGCCGAAGGACAGCTTATTCCCTTTGGCATTACCGCAGCCGGCATAGACTGGCTTTATCCCATTGGCTCCTACAATCTCATTGTAACAGCCCCGCAAAAGAAAATAACTGTGACGGCAGACAAGATTTTACGTGATGAAGGCGCAGTGATTGACTTGTCCGGAGGTGGTGATCTGTTAGCCTATGAATTTGTTCCCGGACCGGGCGGCTCCAGGGATGTCCTTGATACCAGTAATGCTTACGCGGTAATACCGGCTTTATCAGGGTACGCGCCGTATGATCCGCTGGAAACGCCCAAGTCAGGTTTAACCGTGGGTGACAGTGTCTATCTGGACAGTGGTAGCGGGCTTGCGGCCGGACAATACACCTTACTGCCTGCCCACTATGCCTTATTGCCCGGGGCCTTTTTGATTACATCCACAGCCGTTTCAGGCGATTTAGTTCCGGGTACTTCTTCAACGCGTATCGATGGCGCACCTATTGTTACGGGTTATCGTACAATTGCAGGCACAGGGATTCAAGACCAGAAATGGTCTGAATTTGTCGTTGAACCCGGCAGTATAGCGAGGACCCGTTCAGAATTTACACTGAGTCAGGCGAGTAGTTTTTTCAGCGATCAAGCGGAAAAAAACAATCAAGTTATTCCTCGATTGCCGCAAGATGGCGGACATCTGGTACTCGAAGCTTTGTCGCAGCTTGATTTGCCGAATGTTTTGGCGGAAGGCCGGTTAGGCGGAATTGTTGATATTGCTTCTGACAACATCAGTATAGTCAGTCAAAAATCAGGCCAGGCTGGAGTTGAGCTGCTGGCTAGCGATATAAACAGGTTAAAAGTGGGTAGTCTTTTATTAGGCGGTAAGCGAAGTGATGACGCAGCTACCGGCAATACCTTGTTAGATGTCAAGGCTAATTCGGTGACTATCGCTGAAAACACCAAGCTTGTCCTGCCCGAAATTATGTTGGCGGCTAGGGGCGTGCTAGAGCTTAAAAATGGCGCCAGTATCGAAGCGAAAGGCGATTTAGTAGCCGATGTCGCCAAGAAAACAGTATTGCAAACCGTTGGCGATGGCGCTTTATTAAGGGTTTCGACAGGCCAACAGGCGGTTATTGAACGGACGAATACACAAGGTTTAAGGGGTGATCTTATCGTCAACAGCGGTGCGGTGCTTGCTGCCGGAACCGGCTCGATATTGATGGATTCTACGCATGACGCGAAAATGGCTGGTGAGTTTGATCTCAAGGGCGGCTCATTAGCTATTGGCGCACAGGCAATTAACCTGGGTGAGGTATCCGGCGTCAATACGTGGCTATCAATCGATAATGCGTTGTTGAGCAAACTTGAAGTTGCGGAGTTGGTGTTGACCAGTCGCAGCACAATTAATCTATTTGGTGATCTGAGCCGGATTAAATTTGGCAGTCTGGTGCTGGATTCCGCAGGGCTATCCGGTTATAACAATGCCGGTAAGACTGCGCAAATAAATGCTGATAACTTGACGTTGGCTAATTATTCAGGCGTTAACGGTATCGCGGGAACAGGCACGGGGACACTGAATATTAATGCCGGCAATCTGGTTCTGGATCAAGGCAGCTATAAAATAGACGGATTCAAGCAGATTAATTTTAATCTGGCCACGTTAACCGGACGTGAGGAAGGGCAACTGACCTTGCTGGCCGATACTACATTTCAAAGAGGCATAGTCACCGGCGAAACTGTAGCAAAAACGACTCTTGATGCGACTGGTTATGGCTTAACGCTGGCAAGTACAGGACAAACGCCAGATCCGGTGGCTAATGGTATCGCCGCCCAGTTAAATCTCGTTGCCGATACCGTGGCAGTGGATACCCGGCTACTCTATAAAGGCGGTAGTGTCAATGCTAACTCGCTTCAGGGTAATACCACACTCGGCAGCAATGCTATCATCGATGTAACCGGTGCTTTGGTTAATGCAGGCTTAAGTGCGCCTGCTGTGATTGATTCAGGACAGATCAATCTGGGTTCTCAACAACAAAACGTCATAGCGGATGCCGGCAGTCAATTGCTGTTGAATGCAAATGCTGGTCAAATGCAGGCAGGGGCGCTGACTATTAGCGCTGCAAAAGGCCAGGCTAGCCTGAATGGTTATATTAATGCACATGGTTTTGACAATGGGTTGGGCGGCGATATCGCGCTTGACGTCAATAGCTTGACTGCTTCCGGCTTTAACGGTTTGAACAGCATTGCCGCAAATGCGGGCTTTTCCGGAGGGTTCGACCTCAGATTGCGTAACGGCAACCTTGCTATTGATGCCGGTGCACCGTTAATTGCAAGCGCCATTAATCTTGCCGTGGATAATGGCTCTCTTACGATTAACCGCGCTCTCGATGCGAGGGGTATGGATGGCGGCTTGATAACGCTTGCTTCAGAAAATCAATTGACGTTAAACGCAACCGCCGGTTTGCTTGCAAATGCCCAAGCGGCAGGGGGTAATGGCGGCAAGGTCTATCTAACCTCGATTGATCAGAATGGCGATGGCGCCGGGATTGAAATTATAAAGGGAGCCAGAATTGATGTGTCAAACGCGGGAGGCAAAGCCGGCTTAGTGCATTTACGGGCGGACAGGCTGGATTCCAATGCTGACGCCATAACGGATGTCAATGTTAAAGCGATTCCCGCCGGCACAATTGTCGGGGATGCCAGTCCCGTGGTGGAAGCGGTCAAAATTTATAATGACAACTCGATCAGTGCTGCGGATATTGCTAATATCAAAGCGGAAACCACTGCTTACATGAATATGCTTTCTGCAAATAATGTTGTTACAAACCAGTTTGCAAATAGCTTTCAAATTTTGCCGGGTATTGAAGTAAGAAGTGCTACTGATATTACGTTAGCAAGCAAATGGGATTTGGCGACATGGCGTTATGGCGCGGATAAGGCGCCGGGCTTCATCACGCTTCGTGCCGCTAATAATGTTGTTGTGCAAAATGATCTTACCGATGGTTTTACTGCAGGCAGTTTGATCCTGACAGGTCCAGTCCCCGGTCCGGCATCAAATAACATTTCTGTCAGCGATAAGTTGCAATCAGGGCTTTCCTGGAGTTACAACCTGATCGCGGGGGGCGATTTGAGTTCTGCCAACAATAAAGCGGTTGTAACGGACATCGGGGATTTGCAATTATTCGGCGGCAAAAAAATACGCACAGGTACAGGGGACATAGAAATACATGCTGGCCGCGACGTCGTTTATGGGAATGACTCATCAGTCATTTACACCGCGGGCAGGCCGGATGACAGCAACCCATATGGATTCAAAAGGGTGTTGGTGGGTACGTTTTATGCGGAATATCCAATCGATGGCGGTGATATTACGGTAACGGCTGGGCGTGACATCAAAGGTGCCCCAACCACGCAACTGATTACCGATTGGCTGGTTAGAACCGGCGACTGGGAAGGCACGACTCATGCAGGTCAGCGCCCTACAGCCTGGGGTATCAGGATCAGTAATTGGGGCGCCAACATCGCCACCACAAAAACCGCTGATTACCGTGAGAGTCTTGGTGCATTGGGGGGTGGCAACATTACAGTCAAGGCGGGTAGAAACATTAACGACTTGTCCGTGGTTATTCCAACCACAGGTAAACAGGTTGGCGAGTTCGCCGGGCCGAAGGATCCGGATGCCGTTAGATTGTCGGGTAAAATCAACCTCGATTACAAAACCAACGTTGTGGAAATCAACGGTGGCGGTAATCTGAAGCTGGATGCAGGCGGCGATATTGCGGGTGGCGTATTTTATGTGGATAAAGGTATAGCCAATATATCGGCGGCCGGCTCGCTTAAGGCAGGAAATAATCAGGCGTTAAACCCGGTGCTGGCGCTAGGTGATGCACAATTTAACGTGACAGCGGGTAAAAATATAGCCCTGGCATCGATAGTCGACCCTATGGTATTGCCGCAACGTTTGCTGCAAGGTAAAAAATACGATAATACCAGTCTGTTTTTCCGGTACAGCGAGGACAGTTCTGTAGCCTTAACATCCTTTGCAGGGGACATTAAACTGGTTAATGATGTTGATGCAATGCAGCTCGCTACTGATCTTACTTGGGCAAACGCAGATACTGAGGCTTTATCAATTTATCCCGCATCACTCAAAGCGTCCGCTTTGGAAGGCGATCTAAATATTTTGGGCAGCTTCACTCTTTATCCGGGTGTGAATGGCGCGTTGGAATTATATGCCCGTGATACGATCACCACAGGCAGTACCGGTAACACGGTCAATGTTATATTGTCGGATACCGATTCAGCATTATTGCCTTCCATGGGTTTTCCGGCATATCTCAGTAACCCGTTTAATGATGCGGCAATTCGGCTAACCAGCTTAAGTATCGCCGATACAGCACACGCGGCGACCCCAGTCCATCAGAATGATCCTAGCCCTGTTCTTATCAGCACGGATAACGGTGATATAGCCGCTAACGATCCCTTACTATTTGCCTTGTCAAAGCCTGTTTTGGTAAAAGCCGGGAAGGACATACTTAACGTCAGTTTTCAGATCCAGCACAACGCGAGCGACTCCAGTTCGGTCATTAGCGCCGGCAGGGATATTAAATATGAGGTTAGTAGAAACCCATTGACAGGAACATTGCTTAATTTAAGCAGACAAATCGAGGTTGCCGGTCCAGGACAGCTGACCGTGGTAACCGGGCGCAATGTTGACCTGGGTTCGTCGGATGGTATTACCTCAATCGGCAATACCTTTAACTCCGCATTACCCAGTGGTGGCGCCAACATATCTGTCGTTGCCGGTATCGCTGATGGCAAGATAAATGTGGCCGGGTTTGCCGATCAGTATATGGCAAATACGGATAAATATGCTGTGGAATATCAAATGTATGTTAATCAGTTGACGGATTACATGCGTAATTTTACTAAACAGAAATCGCTTACTTCAGAAGAAGCTTTAACAGCCTTTGAAAATCTTTCTAAAACGGACCGGTCGCAATTTGAAAAGCAATTGTTTTCCCTGGTTCAGGGTATCTATTTTAAAGAGTTGCAAGCGACGGCAACTGTTTTAGCTAATGCAAAGTTCAAACATGATCAGGATGCGGCTAAGTTAACAATCTATAAGTTGATAGAAACATTATTCCCTGGCAGTACCTCACAGGCGGACAACACGGTTAGCGAAACCTTAAATGGAACTCAGAGCCTGAGCCAGGCTAAAACCGGTGATATTTCGCTGTTTTTCAGTAAGATTCATACAGTTGATGGCGGCGATATTAATCTGCTAACCCCAAATGGGGGTGTTAATGCTGGGCTTGCTGTGTCCGCGGCGGGACAGAAAGAGGCCGCAGATGTAGGTATTGTTGTTCAGGGTTTAGGCAATATCAATGCCATCGTCCGAGATAATTTTGCTGTCAATTTAACTCGGGTGATGACGCTGGGCGGCGGAAATATTGATATAGGCTCAACCGGGGGTAATATTGACGCCGGACGTGGAGCGCAATCTTCATTATCAGCTCCTCCGCCTACAACAAAACCGGGGCCAAATGGGACTGTCATAACGGTATTTCCGCCGGTACTGTCCGGCAGTGGCATTCGAACTACCAGCTCTCCCGGAAAAACACAGGGAGACGTTTTGTTGTATGCCCTCAACGGTATTATCGATGCCGGGGAGGCCGGTATTGGAGGCAACAATGTTACCCTCAGCGCAACCGCAATTGTCGGTGCCGGCAATATCCAGGTCGGCGGTGTCAGTACCGGCGTACCGGTGGCTCCTACCGGTAGCATTGCGGCCGGTTTGACCGGTGTCAGCAATCTAGGTGCTAACGTCAGCCAAATGGCACAGGCCGCAGCCGGAAGCGATGACGATGACAAAGACAAAAAGCGTAAAAAAGATGCTGTGTTGGGTATGTTGACAGTCGAGGTGCTCGGCTTTGGAGAGTAAGGCCTCAAGTACGTTTTAATTCTTGTATTAATTTTCAATACCCTGGAAATCCGGTTTTAACTTTAGTTAAAACCGGATTTTTTATGCTACTAAAATCCTCAACATAGCTTTATGCGCGGGCGTCATACTAATGTAATGATTCTTTGCAATAATCATCAGATTGATATGCAACTGAGAGAGATAATGAGACGGAGTATTTTTTTATTGGTGATTCTTATGCTTATTCCGTCAATGGCCTCGGCTTGGTGGAATGCAGAGTGGGGATATAAGAAAAAAATAACTTTGGATGTGCAAAAGCTAAAACAGGACGGGGTAACTGTCCCTGCTTCCGCGCTGGCACTCATCCGTTTACATACCGGGAACTTTTCGTATTTTGCAGATCTTGCCGATAAGGGCAAGGACATACGCATACTGGCGACTGACGAAGAAACGCCACTTAAGTTTAATATTGAAAAACTCGATAGCATAAATGAATTGGCCTTTATTTGGGTGAAATTGCCTGCTGACATAGCCACCGCTGCCGAGCCGGCTATTTGGCTGTACTACGGTAATCCTCAAGCAGTCGATGGACAGGATGCACCGGGGACTTATGATGTTAATCAGGTTTTGAGTTATCAGTTTGGCCAGACTGGTGTAAAGGATTTGACGGCCTATGGCAATAATCCAAACGAAGCTACCTCAACCAGTGCAGAAGGCGGTCTGATTGCAGAAGCCGCGGTGTTTAATGGCAGTCAGATTATCCGTATCCCGGCAACGCCATCGTTGCAAATGTCACCGGCTTCCGGCTGGACTGTTTCAACCTGGATAAAAATAGACAAGGCGCAAACCGATAGCGTTATCTTTCAAAGATCGGGCACGGGAGGCAATGTCACCTTATCGATCATGGGTCAAACGATTTTAGTGGAAGTTGAGGAAGGCTCGAAACAGACACTTAAAGGCCCCGCACCCTTAGAGACAGGCGCCTGGCACCATTTGGCATTAACAGCAAATTTTAGCACGCTGGTGTTATATGTTGATGGGTTTGCTGTGGGGTCGTTGGGCGTGGCGACCCGGGATTTAACCAGTAATATGACCCTAGGTGCTGATGCTTTTGGCGCTCGCGGATTTACGGGAATGCTAGACCAGTTTTCAGTCTATAAAGTGGCGCTTGATGCCAATGCCGTTAAGTTTGATGCCCAAATGCAGGGGCCATCATTTACGGCGCTGACCTACGGTGAAGACAGTTCGCCGGACAATGAGGAAGGCGGCGAGTCTCTGATTATGGGTTCGTTAAAAAATGTGACCACGGATGGCTGGGTCATTATCGGTATCCTGGGTGTCATGTTTGTCATCAGCTGGATGGTAATGATTGTTAAAGCCATCGTTTTAACTCGTGTAAATAGCCTGAACAATAAATTTCAACAAGCCTACAGTCAAATGGGTACGCAAGAAATTGGCAATCTAAACAAAGAAGACGCTGAAGGTGACCAGGACTTTGATCAATCCCCCTTGTTGTTATCGTTTACCAGCTCGCATGGCGTTTTTAAGGGTTCGACCCTTTACAGCATATACCACGTGGGTGTTGAAGAAATGAACCGGCGCTTGAAAAGAGTCGAAGGTTCTTCAAAAAGCGAACAACTTTTAACAGCCCAAGCCATGAATGCTGTAAAAGCAAGGATGGATGCGACGCTAGTCAGGGAATTACAAAAACTTAATTCACAGATGGTTCTGTTGACTATTGCAATCAGTGGCGGACCGTTCCTGGGGCTTTTGGGTACGGTCATAGGGGTCATGATCACTTTTGCTGCTATTGCGGTCAGCGGCGAAGTGAATGTCACAGCGATTGCACCAGGTATTGCAGGCGCGCTGACGGCAACAGTGGCAGGTCTTATGGTGGCGATTCCCTGTTTGTTTGGTTACAACTATTTGGGGGGACGCATCAAGGTAATTACCGCTGACATGCATGTGTTTGTCGATGAGTTTATTGCAAAACTAATCGAACAACATACTTGAACTTATTTCAAACGCACAGCTAGAGAAATTTGACTATGAAATTACAAGAAGAAAACGCGGCGTATGACGAAATCAACGTGACGCCGATGCTTGATTTGGCCTACGTTTTATTGATTGTGTTTATTTTGATGACGACTGCGGCGGTTCAGGGCGTGCAGGTCAATTTACCCAAAGCCAGTAATACGCCCAGTTTATCAAAGCCCCAAACCAAGGCGATTACGGTTACTGCTGACGGCACCATCTTTCTCGATACGTTTCCTGTAACAATGGAACAGCTGGAAGCCACTTTACAGCAATATAAAGCGGTTAATCCTGCGTTGCCGGTAGTCGTCAAAGGCGATGCAACGGTGCAATACCAAAACGTTATCGACATTCTTGCTTTGTTGGGCAAACTGGAGATTACCCAGGTCGGATTAGTGACTCAAAATCTGGTTAAGTAACGTGCATGAAATAAATCCTAACCACTTCGACACTGCTCAGGGCAGGATTCTCCCTCAAGGGATAAGGAGCAGGCGCTGCCTAAGCCGGCAGCATTAAGTTTATGAGTATGAACAAACATTTCAGGGTGTATTTACCTAGAATCATAGGCGGAGTGATATTTGTCGTGGCAGTCCTCTATGTGGTGAAAATCATCGGCCGTTTTATCGATGAGCAACCAGTAAAACATGAGAAAAAAATCCAGCCCATCACGATATTAAAGCCGCCTCCACCGCCGCCACCTCCCCCAAAAATTGAAAAGCCTCCCGAGCCGGAAGTGCAGGAAAAAATTGAAGAAGTTGAGAAGCCGGAACCCGAGCCTTTGCCTGATGTGCCTGATATAAAACCTGAAGCTGATACGGGTCTGGACGCGGAAGGAACAGCGGGTTCCGATGCCTTCGGGCTGGTCGGCCGTAAAGGCGGCCGGGGTCTTTTAGGGGGCGGAGGCGGGAGCCCTTATCTCTGGTATGCCGGAACGGTGGCAAAAAGCTTGCAAGATTTTCTTTCAGGACAAGACGAGCTACGGAAAAAAAAATATTCAGCTGTCGTCAAGATTTGGCAAAGTCCTGACGGGTCGGTCACGCGCTATGAACTGGCGCGAGGCAGTAATGATCCTGATATCGATGAGTTATTGAACAAGCTGATGGCCAAATTCAGGAAAGCAAATGAAGCGCCGCCAGCGGGTATGCCGCAGCCCGTTAGACTCAAAATATCAAACCGATTTTAATCTTAAAATTTTCAGGAAACACCTATGGGGAACAAGAATCCACTTCTGGCTTTAGCATTGATGTGCGCAGCCGGATTGACCCAAGCGGGTGAAAAGGAGGAATTACTTAAGTTGCGTAATACCACCACCAATCTTATCAAGCAACTGGTCAAACAAGGCATACTGACCGAGAAGATGGCTGAGGACATGATTAAACAAGCCGATGCGGATGCCGGTCAGCAGGCTGCCGAAGCGAAGGCAGCGGAAGTCAAGGAAGTCAAGGAGGAGGTGCCAGCCGATGAAGTACGGGTGACGTATGTGCCGGACTTTGTGAAGGACGAGATTCGACAACAGGTGCGTAGTGAGTTGCGTGAGGAAGTAGTCAGCGATGTAATGCAAAAAGCCAAAAAAGAACAATGGGGCATGCCGAATGCGCTGCCGGATTGGATTAAGCGCTTCAAGCTTTCAGGGGATTTACGCTTGAGAGTGCAATCCAGTTTTTATCCATCGGGTAATGTTTCGTCCGGTCCTCCCGATGGGTATGTTAATTATGCTGCAATCAATGACTTGGGCGGTTATACCCAGGCGCTTAATAATAATGCGCTGTTCATCAATACGACAGAAGATCAGACCCGGTTACGGGAGCGGTTACGGTTGGGGATAGATGCCCAAGTTACCGATGGAGTGCTTGCCGGCATACGCTTGACGACCGGTAATATTAAGAATCCGGTTTCGACTAACCAGACATTGGGCAATTACGGCGACCGCTACGATTTCAGAGTCGACCGGGCCTATCTTAAATATGATCTGCTGGATGACAATAAATTCAATTGGTTAACTCTGGCGGGCGGGAGGATTGCAGATCCATGGTTTACCGCCGGCAGCGAGCTGGTTTGGGATGAGGATTTATCGTTTGAAGGGGTGGCGGCGACAGTGCGCCATCGCTTTAACTCGGACAGAAATGCCTACGAAGCAGGCGCCGGTGGGCCGATCGTGTTCGCTACTGCGGGTGCTTTTCCTTTACAGGAATCCCTGTTTACATCACAGAACAAATGGTTGTTCGGCGGTCAGGTAGGCCTGGATTGGGGATTTTCCAATCAGGATAGTTTAAAAGCCGGAGCCGCTTATTTTGCTTATACCAATAATCAAGCCCAGCCTAATACCAAACCCTATCCCTATGATACTTGCAATCTAAATAGCGCGGACAATAACTTCTCCAAGCCGGATTATATGCAGTTTGGTAATAGTGTGGCGACCATTTGCCGCGATAATGTCTTCTTGCCTACAGCGGTTGGCTTGGTAGGGCTGGCACCGGCTTACAACATTCTTGATATCAACGGAGCCTATGACATGGCGATGTTTGCTCCTATTCATTTCAAATTCAGCGCGGAATATGCGAAAAATCTCGGCTTTAATTTAAATAATATTCAGAGCCGCTATGGTAATGCCTGGGATTCAATCGGCGGCGATAAGACGAATCCGCAGACAAATGCCTGGCAGGTCAGAGCCGATATCGGCTGGTCAAAAGTGGATGTGGCGGGTCACTGGAGCGTATTTAGCTTTTACAAATATCTGGAGCGCGATGCCGTGCTGGCTGCTTTCACTGACTCCGATTTCCACCTCGGCGGCACCAACACCAAAGGCTGGGCAGTTGGCGGTAACTACGGATTGATGAAAAACGTCTGGCTGACCGGGCGTTGGATGAGCGCCGATGTAATTACCGGTCCGCCGTACGGTCTCGACCTGCTGCAAGTTGATCTTAATACACGTTTCTAATGGGTGTTTGCGTGAACAAGCTCATAAAACCCCTGGCTGCGTCCTTTTTTCTGATCGGCGGCATGTTGTCGACAACAGTGCCGGCAGCGCCGCGCGCAGCGGACGGTAACAATAAAGTTGTCCTTAAATTGCAAGCTATGGTCAGAGAAATGACAGTTGAACGCGATTTGCTTAAAACAGAAAAGGACAAACTTGCCTCGGAAATAGAACAGTTAAAAGAACAGTTAAAGAAGGACCAAGCCGCCGCTGCTTTAGCTGAAGGTCGCCTGAGCAGTGAGCTTGCCGCACAAAAAAACAGTAATGCCGCGGTAGGTAAAACGCTTGAACAAACACATGCAAAATTGTTGGAAGTAATTGATAAATATAATGCGCTGAATCAGGCCAAAAATGAACTGAGTGCAACTCATGCCAATCTGCAAAATACCCTTAAACAGACAGAATCAGAGTTGCAAAGCTGCGAAACCAAGAATATAAAAATGTTTGAAGCGGCCAAGGAAGTGCTAAAAAGTTATGAAAATAGAGGCTTGATGGATACACTATTGAAATCCGAGCCAATATTTCAATTCAAGAGTGTGGAAATGGAAAACATCATTCAGGAATATGAAGACAAGCTGATCAAGCAAAAATATCAGCATAAAGAGTTAGCCGCGACAAACAAAACAG
>JBBQCU010000014.1:0-17468 GCA_038319065.1 Methylococcales bacterium | reverse complement strand
CGAAGCGCAGCGAAATACAGTAACACCAGTTTTCACAGTAACTAATCACAAAAGTTACTGCATGAGTTACTGTATTTGTAAATCTACTGTATTGCTTTCAAGGGGTTACTGTATGGCTAAGGAATTATTGCAAGATGTCACTATCCGCAACGCAAAACCCAAAAATAATGACTATCGCCTAAACGATGGCAGCGGCCTCTATGTACTCAATTAAACCCAACGGGGCTAAATGGTGGCGGTTTGATTATACATTCACCGGCAAGCGTAAAACTTTATCAGTTGGCGTTTACCCTGCTACCGGTTTAGCTGATGCCCGACGCAAAGCAGAAGAAGCCGCTCCAATGTCGCAAATAACAAAGACCCCAGCGACACCAGAAAAGAAACAAAAGTCTTTCAACAAGTAGCGGCTGAAAATGAAAGTCGTCTTGATGCCGGACTAACCATAATTAAGAGCTTTGAGCATATCGCCCGCGAATGTAGAGCAAAGAATGTTGATACCTGGGACGGTAAGAACAATCGCTCGAAACGGATGCTTAAAAGAAATATTTTTCCCTGGCTGGGCAGCAAACCCATAACTGATATTTTGCCTAAGGTCATTTTGACCTGCTTAAGATGTGTCGAAGATCGAGGTATTATAGAGACGGCACATAGAACCTTGCAATCATGCGGGCAGGTTTTCTGTTTCAAAAATGAGATGCAAAGCTTGATGACCTTGAAATTCCAGTTATTTTAAAAAACCGAAAACTTGACCGCGTGGAGTATAGCATCAAAAAATACCGCAGCGGGTTGTTGTGAGGTAAATTTAAAACCGGCGCCTAATTCGCCGAATTTTTGATGCAAGGTATAACTGTATTTTTTATAAAATTTTTCAGTCATCAGTTCGCAAACCAATTTATGCTCTGGAAATAAGCCATGTAATGTTTGCAGCGTTTGCTTAATAACGTTTTCCGGTAAATAGATAAAAACACCTTCAAAAATAACAAGCACTGGTTGATGTGTAGCGAATTGTTGTAGTGTAGCTGCCAGAGATTCTGTTTCAAAGTCGATAGAGATGCGTTGAAGTATATTTTTGTATCGTTCATTCGGCAGTCGCTCATTTTTATCATGAAGATTCTGTTAGTGGTGAGTAGTGGACAAATGCTTGGGTCACTTTTTGCTCTTGGTTAAAATGAAATACCTCGGCGGCCAGACGGCCTTGCGCTCCTTGGTAGTAGAGGGTGATGCTGTTCACGCCGACCACTGTCGTTATCAAATCAAAGTGTAAATCGGGGATGAGTTGCAGAGCTTTAGCCCAATAGGCACCAACCGCGGCTTTGCCGCGCAGAGTTCCGCTGGGTTCATCGGCAAGCTGGATGATTTTGGGCGAGGTCATTGCAAAATCGTCGGCATAGTGGGACAAAATGCGCGGCAAATCGTGGCTGTTCCATGCGTCTATCCAGTTGCGGGCAAAATGTTCGGCAAAGGTGTTGTCCATGAGTAACCCTTAAGGCTCAATGCAATGGGCGCGTAATAAAATGGCAAGGTTATCTCGTTATAACTTCAATATCCGGCAGGTTCTCAAAGACTCGCGCTACCGTCTTGTTTTCGGTCAATGCCTTTATCACCAACAACAACGGTTCTGCCCAAATTTCCTGAAAGTCTCTTTCCGCCGCATCAACTATGGGATAAGCCAGCTTTTCTATAGGCGGGCAAAACGCCGCTGCCACACCCGGTTTGTTGCCGCGCGCATCAACGCGATACCAGCCGTATTGTTTTAGATAAACCGCATTCAAGCCATGCAGGCAATGGGAAGGGCCATCGGTTCCAACCGACAGTCGCTGGTAACAAAGTCCGGCCGGAATCGCATTAGCTCGTAACAGCGCCACCAACAGATGGCTCTTGGCATAACAGTAACCGGTGCCGTGGATTAACACGTCCGAGGCTTTACAGGTAACGTGATTCATCTGGTAAGCCCAGCTGTGCTTAATGGTATCGCGGACGAACTCAAAGCAACGTTTCGCTATCAACTCATCGCCAAGACCATCCTCGGCAAGTTCCGCTGCCTTGGCAATCACCAACGGATGTTTCCAATCGATATATTCGCTACTGCCTAGGTATGCTTTCATCATCGCCCCGGCTGCCATTCGGGATAAGCAGGAATACCTTCGTAGTCAAGCCACGGAACATCGTGCGAGGTCCAGATACGCGTTTGAGATGTCATATTTGGATTTTCATCCAGCGTTGCGATCCGAACAATAACATGCGGCTGATTCACCCGCTCGGCCACCAAATGAGAGCCGCATCCGGAACAGAAATAGCGCAATTTTCCTGGAGATGACTCGAAGGCTGAAAGCTTATCTTCGCCTTTCAGGCAGCAGGAAATGCCCTAGCCAACGCAATTCCTGATTCGGTACCGCGACAAGTAAAGTAGGGCGAAACTTCATGCCTTTGCCGCCTGTCGGTTGAACAAATATTTTTAGTCGTTCACCGACTTTGACTACCCCGCTGATCGAACGAATAAACGGGTTCCACTGGGGATATGCGATGAAGTCCATCAGTATCGACCAGACTTGTTCCGGTGTTGCGGCTATTTCAATTTCGGTGCTGGTTTCGTGCATCTTAAGCGCCCTGCTCTGGGTTTATGTTGATAAAAAGATCTGCCCTATTTCGGTGTCGCAACTAAATTTTGTCTCATCTTACGGCCGCCCGCAGGAACCAGACCATTATGCTGATAAAAGCTTAATGTCTGCTCAAATTCGGGAAGCGGTGGAGTGCATAATTCGAGGCACGACCAACCCCGCTTTTTCCCATAAGCCCTGACCTGCTCTATCAGCATGGCGCCTACACCTGAATGGCGAAACTCAGGAATAACATAAAACTCTTGAATGACGCCTATCTTTCCACCTGCATAGAGCGCATAAGTCTCGCTAATGGTTGCAACAGCAACAGGGCTACACGCTGACCAGCCGATAATAGCCGCATAGTGGCCTGCCGATAACAATGCTTCACACCGCTGAATTGTGCCATCCAAATCAATATCGAAATGTTGTGCATGAGTACGCTCACAGATTTCCTGCGTAAGCTGAACGACCAGTGATCCTATAATTTCTGCTTTGTCTGGAGTTGCTTGTATAAATTCCAATTTCATTTGAATGCTCATTGGGATGGCTGAGATAATCTATTCAACACTGCTTATCCTATAAAAAATTTAATTTATCGAAAATAGTCGCATAGGTCGAGTAGCAGCCTTACATTGCCCATTATTTTGGTATCTGCCAGCCGATTGCCCATGCTCAAACTCGAAATTTAACGCCATATTGAAGCATGCTCTACTTACAGGACTACAGCCACCAAAAAAGCCGTATGATATTTCTCCTCACTATGTCTTAGTTGCTATTAGGGTTGTCATCTGGTCGACGGCTTCGTTAAACGTTATATCCAAGCCACAATCCACAATGGTTTCCACGATTTCTTTTAGTGGAAGACGGACTTTATCATACGAACGCACTTTTTGCTGCCAGCCCAGCATGACGGAAATGCTAGACATGCTTGATAACCAGCATTTCATTGCCGCCGCGCTGAAATTCGTAAGGTACCCGCTTAATCGCTGCACCGAAACCATGATTCACAAGCTGTTCAATAACAAATTGGAGGTGGGGCGATGGTGCGCCATTGAGCGTTAGTAGTGGAAACACCCGCACCTCCTGAGACACACGCCAAATTTCATGAAGAGCATCAAGATGAAACTCTGCGGATAAATGAGCGCTGTACAAAAACAGGAAATGCGATGACAAGGCAATATCGAATTGTCCATTTGCAAAAGGCAATGAGGGTAATTCCCCTGGTAGGTATCGGCCTTCCAGCTTTCCCGCATCAAAGTCAGCAAGGAACGTTTCCATCGCAGACATGCGAATATTTCCGAGTTGTTCTACTGACGGAATGACGCCCCAAACGTAGTCACCGTCATTTTTGTGCATTTGTGTCATCACGGTTTCATACGTTTCGGAAATACGGATTCTGATCTGCTCGGCGTTAAAGGCGTAAACAGGATCTATTGAGACAATATTTCCGCCACGCTGGGTTAGCGCAGAATTGAACGCAGCCGGGCCGTCACCACAGCCAAGAATGCGCAGCTCAAGGTCAGCCTCAGTAAGATCAAACATGCTGACGTATTCATCATACGAACGCCCCCAAGGTGCGGCTTTGTCGAGTGTAAATCCCATAAATTCTCCTGCTCAATGATCAAGTCACCGGAGTTATACGATTGCTCAGAGGGGAGTTTTTTCTGCTGGAAGCAACAGATATTATCTCTCCTGAGACGCGCCATTTAACTGGGTTTTGTTCTTAGGAACAACTGTCAATATTGACAGGTTATGCCGCTACCACTGACCAACCCCAAGACCGTTATGTTTAGCAATTACCCGGGGGCGTGGCAAGCGCACTATCAAGCCAACAATTATCTTGAGATCGATCCTACGGTTCAGCATGCTATGCGTTCTCTTCTGCCTATCCTATGGACAGATTAATTGTTTAGTCCAGCGTATGATTCTTGGGAAGAAGCTCGTTCGTTTGGACTGTGCCATGGCTGGGCGCAATCCATCCGTGATTTCAATGGCGTTGTTGGCATGTTAACACTGGCCCGCTCACATGAGCCGATCACCGAAACAGAACTTGAAGCAAAGCAATTCAAAATGGCTTGGCTGACCCAAGCAGTGCACCTGGGCATGTCGCAATGCTTGACGCCAAAATTAATGCCTGAAACCGATGCGAAAGTATCAAACCGCGAAATAGCAGTGCTTCGCTGGACAGCGGATGGCAAAACCTCTAGCGAAATTTCCAGCATTCTCAATATTGCGGAGCGTACTGTCAACTTTCACATCAATAACGCCATCGCCAAATTAAATGCAGCCAATAAAACCTCGGCGGCGATAAAAACGGCGATGCTTGGCTTGCTATAGCTACTTGTTAATCAAGGCATGAATTTTATTAGCAAGCGATTTAACACCACGTTGCGTGACTTTTTCATGGTTACCTATAAGTTCGATAGCATAGCTTGCGACCAGTGCTTGGGTCTTCACATTAATCACATGCGCCATCAGATATGAAAACAAAAAGCTGGGTTTGCTGTGCTGACCGACGACTATCCAATCGGCGCCCTGTTGATCACCCAGTTTGGCCGCAAGATCATTAAAACGAAACAGATAGCCGAAGCTGGAATTGGCGGCTTTTTGATCCTCGGTCTTGATGTGAATAATTTCGAAATCGCCCGATTGGCTGATCGCCTGTTCCAGCAAAGGCTGCATGGATGCGGTGCGCAACTGTTCCTGCGGGATGTTGGGCAGGGAGGTAATATCGTTCAGTTCAAAATTTAAAACGGCTATGCGCGGTGCCGCCTCGGCATTGCTTAACAGCAGCAGCGATATCGCCAGTGTTTTTAGTATGTTCATGGCATTTTCCCTCAAGAGTGTTAGTCAAGTCAGCTACGGCTGTATCTGCTCTTTGTATAAAGCGATGAAGTCCTGGAATCCCAGTGTGGCAATGATGTTCAAATCATCATCAAGAATTGCATAATGCAAATGTTCGAAATTGACTAAGGTGTGCCATTTGATATTGACGTCGTCAAAAATATGGTTGGTCATTGGTTTTTCCTTGTACTTTGGATTTTAAGTGATGAAAAAAATTGCTTAGGCAATAAGATCGGCCCAAAGCGATGAACAATAGCTTATGGAATTATTACCGTGTTGTAAGCCGATATTTGCCCGCAGAGTACGGGCAATTTGCCCGCGTTTGAGACGGCCGGCTATTCAATGCCTTTAACGCCTCTTATAATGCTGTTATCGCAGGATTTTCCGGCAGCTACATCGGCCAAACAGGCTTATCATGAATCTTCAATTCCATTTATTGTCCCGCATCACGCTTGTCGCCCTGCTGTGTCTGTTAGCCACCACCGCTTATGTGCTGCATCACAGTAACCGTCAAGCCAGGCAGTCTGATCAAATAACTGCGGAGTCGCTGGGCAAGCAACTGGAGATGCAACTTTTTCGCATCAATGCAGGAGTCGGTCAAGTTAATCAGTTCCCCGATTTCGATCTATGGAAACAGACCGGCAGCATGCCTGGGGTTTGTGTTCACTTTGTAGCATCCGGCAATGCGGTTGAACGTAGTCTTTGCAACGGTGCAAAACTCTCCAATCTAAGCTGGCCGGATGATTTCGATACCTTTTACCGCAGACTTTTCAATCCCGGTTTAGCGCTAACGCGACCGATAGCATTCAATAGCCGGGTTTATGGGTCACTGACTGTTACACCCAGTGCCGAGATGGAAATAGCCCAGGCTTGGGAAAATATCCGCAGCTTGCTGGGACTGTCTGTCATGACTGTTTTGGCCGTTTGTCTGCTGGTATTTCTGAGCATCAGCCGTGCCTTGCGACCGGCGGGAATCATCGTCGCCGGACTGGAGAGCATGGAAAAAGGCAATTTAGAAGAGCGCTTGCCGTCGTTTGAGCTGGTTGAATGGCAGCGTACCGCCAAGCAATCAATCAACTGGCGGCAAGTCAGCAACAATTACTTGCCGAACGTCAAAAACTGACCGTAAAGCTGATTAATCTTCAGGAGGAAGAACGCCGATATATGGCACGAGAGCTGCATGACGAGTTCGGTCAATGTCTGGCCGCGATCAACGCCGTTGCCGCATCCATTGCGCAAACGGCAGAACAGCAGTGTCCGGCCTTGGTGAGTGAGGCAGATCATATCAGCCGTATTACCCGGCACATGCTGGACAATGTGCGCGATCTTTTAAAGCGTTTACGGCCTGCCGAGCTCGACGAGCTTGGACTTGCGGCCAGCCTGAACAGCCTGGTATCGGGGTGGAATGCGCGCAGCGGCGGTAAAATTCGTTACCAATTGAATATCACCGGTGATTGCGCCTTGCTGACGGAGCCGCTGACGATCACGCTGTTTCGGATTAGTCAGGAATGCCTGACCAATATTGCTAGGCATTCGGCAGCAGCGAAAGCAAGCGTTGCTCTGGCAATCAACTCAGATGCGGTAACCTTGACCATCGAAGACGATGGCAGCGCCACCGGACTTCCTTTTGCCGAGGATTCAGGCATCGGCCTGCTCGGCATCCGCGAACGCGTTACAGCGCTGGCCGGACATCTGACCTTAGCCATCGTTCAGCCCCATGGCTTGAAGATTGAAATCCGGCTGCCGATTATTTCCATTACTGAGCCACAGACATGAAGATGATTAAAATTTTACTGGTTGACGATCACGCTATCGTCCGCGAAGGTTATCTATCGCTGCTGGCAAAACAGCCCGGTTTGCAGGTGGTCGCCGAAGCAGCCGATGGCATTCAGGCCTATCAGCGTTATAAGGAATGCAGCCCCGATGCGGTGGTTACGGATCTGTCCCTGCCGGGAATAAGCGGACTTGAACTCATTTCCCGCATCAAACAACGCGATGCGAATGCAAAGATTCTGGTGTTCAGCATGCATCAAAATCCGGGTTTTGCGATGCAGGCCAGCCGCGCCGGCGCCCTGGGTTACGTCACCAAAAGCAGTCCGCCGGAGGTATTGCTGCGTGCGATTCACGAGGTTTATAGCGGACGCCACACACTAAGCGCCGATATTGCTCAGGCGTTGGCGCTGGAAAAGCTTGGCAATGAACGTATGGCTCTGGAAACGTTAACGGTAAGGGAATTTGAAATTTTGCGCCTGCTGGTCGAAGGGCGAACAGTAGAGGAAATTGCGCAAACCCTCAACATCAGCCCAAAAACCGTCGGCAATTGCCATTACCTGATCAAGCGCAAACTCGGTGTTGCCGGAGACATAGAGCTAACGCGCTTTGCAATCAGGTTAAATGTGATCAACCTGTTGGAACTGTCCGCTTCAGTCACTCCCGGCATCGAAGTTGAGCGACTTGCACCTTATAAAAACTTCAAGCACATAAACGTAGAAAAAATCCAACTAACAACACTGAAAAACCGCCTATTTCCGAAATCGCCAGGATGTTTAGGATATGATAATCTTTCTGGGGGTCCGCGGAATCGCGCAGGCTGTTATTGCTTACGGTGGTCAAGCCAAGATTAATATAGTGGAAAATCGCGATGCCAAAAAACAGCGAGGGAAAGACCACGGCGACGGCATTTACCGTATCCGAAAAAGCGCTGAGAGCTGCGAAAACGGCCGGCAGTTGGGCTGCAAACGCGTACATTAGTGCCGCGCGGTGGGCGATATTGACATAATGCGGCGCTTCGGTTTTTTGCTGATTACCGCTGGTGTGAAACGGAACTAAAACTTGACTATAACGACTGTTTCGACGTTTTTATGAAAAACGGGCGGCTATTTTCTTAAACAAGGTCTGGATCATGAATTTGACTGCTTTACCCCATCAATCGCCGGTTAATCCTGACCGTGCTGGTCTCAAACTTTCGACTGGCGCTATTGCGCCGCAATGCGCATACCCGGCACGCAAGGCATCGGCTATATTGCAGCCAATTTCCTGCGTTCGACCGTTACTCATGCCGATCAGTTACAGCCCCATGAATTTTCCTGTCTTGCCGAACATGCGCTGGACTTGCTGGGTTTGGCGGTTACTTCGGCGCGTCCAGGTGACGTTAACCTATCCAGAAGCCGGTCGGTTTCAATCAATTGTATCAAGAGCTTCATTGAGCAAAACCTATGGGATACAAGTCTCGACACAGGTTTGATTGTCCTCCTCGCGAATTTAGGTGTATTAAAAACCAGCCTAACCTATAACCAGTCATGGTACGCGTATATTATTGCGAATAATCTACATCTTTCTTTTGCAAAATTGCTAATTCGACCACTTTCTTACCCGGTACTAAACTTCATTCTACTCAGGAACAGGAAAACTTCTGCTTCTAGGCATGATGGCGACGGGTTACCTATTGCGCTTTCCGTTGCCGCCAAACAGCAATAAAACTTTAAGTTTATGGGGGTTTACCCGCCACCAGTGGGGCGATATCCATTTCTGGATTAGTCTGGAGCTTTTGCTGGTAAGTAGTGTCTTGGAAAGATGTTTATCCGGTATTTGAAAACAATTGTTTACCAAGCCATGGCACGCAAAAACAATTAGCCAATTTTCGTGTTGATCGCAGTGAAAATTTCTTTGTGTTTACTAAACTGATTTTTTAGCTAAAAACCGGCTGTGTATTTGTACTGGATGCGGGTAAACTAGATAAAACACAAAGCAGGCCATTATGAAAACAGACAGACCTAATTTCGATACCATTTATGAAACGATAAACTATCACGCACTACAGCAGCCTGACAGTATTGCAATTACTGCTCCCAATAGAAATGACCTGACTTTTAAGGCGCTTATAGATCGCGTTGATGATATTGCCTTAATTCTTGGCGGCATTAATGCCGGTAAAAAATTGCGCATTGCGATTATTATGCCCAATGGCCCCGAAATGGCTGTGGCATTTTTAGCTGCTTCATCTTTAGCGGCAGCGGCTCCTTTAAATCCCCAGTATAAAGCTTCTGATCTCGAGTTTTATTTATCCGATTTGAAAGCCGATATTTTACTTATTCATTCTGAAACGGAGTCAGCTGCAAGAGAAGTTGCTCAAAAGATGGCTATTCCTGTACTTGAGGCGCTATTTGACCTGGATAAGCCGGCAGGATTTTTTACCCTTGCAGCAAAGGCACAGCTACAAACGCAAAGGCAAACGGTTTTTGCCAAATCTACGGATGTTGCGCTGTTTTTGCATACCTCCGGTACGACTTCCAGGCCCAAGCTGGTTCCCCTCACGCAAAAAAACCTTTGCACATCCGCAAGAAATATTGTCAGTACACTAGGTCTCACTGAAAAAGACCACTGTTTAAATGTCATGCCTTTGTTTCACATCCACGGCCTCATGGCGGGATTGCTAGCCTCTATTAACGCGGGAGGCACTGTTGCGTGTGCGCCGGATTTGCATACAAAAAGTTTTTTTGATTGGCTGGACGAGCTAAAGCCAACCTGGTACACAGGTGTCCCAACCATGCACCAGGCCATATTGGCTTGTGCCCAGGAAAATATTGATTCACTCCCGCCCAATCGTCTGCGATTTATTCGTTCCTCATCCTCTGCGCTGGCGCCACAAGTGATGACTGCTCTTGAGGAGACTTTTAAAGTGCCGGTTATAGAATCTTACGGGATGACCGAAGCGGCTCATCAAATGGCAAGTAATCCTCTGCCTCCGCAACAGCGTAAACCCGGTTCCGTGGGTAAACCGGCCGGCCCTGATATCACCCTGCTCGACCAGAACGGCAATATACTGACTGGCCAACAAGCCGGAGAAATAGCGATACGTGGCGATAACGTTACGGCCGGCTATGAAAATAATCCGGAGGCTAATAATACCGCTTTCACTAAAGGCTGGTTCAAGACCGGTGATTTGGGTTACTTTGATGAGTCCGGCTATCTTTTTGTCACCGGCCGTCTTAAAGAAATCATTAATCGCGGTGGTGAAAAAATATCACCCAGAGAGATCGATAAAGCTCTGCTTGATCATACGGAAGTCAAGCAGGCCGTTGCATTTGCGATGCCACATCCAACTTTGGGCGAGGATTTGGTGGCAGCTGTTGTTATAAAAGAACAAGGCAAAACCAATGCACAAGCAATCAGACGGTTTTTATTCGAAAAACTACCTGGCTTCAAGGTGCCCAGCCAAATTATAATCCTGGATGAAATCCCCAAGGGTTCAACAGGAAAGCTGCAACGCATTGGACTGGCTGAAAAACTGTCGGAACATTTCGCGCAAGCCTATGTAGCGCCACGTTCAGAGCTTGAAACAATGCTCGCCGGGAATTTTGCAGATTTGCTCAAGTTGCCTCAAGTAGGAATTAATGAAAACTTCTTTGCTTTGGGGGGTGATTCATTACTGGCGACGCAACTGGTTACTCGCCTGGGTGCATCCCTTTTTATTAACATGCCGATAGTCACTGTTTTTCAAGCACCAACCATTGCCGAACTGGCAGTAGAGGTAAACAGGTATCAGAGGGAACAATGGAACCCAGATTCCCTGTTAGAAGTCCGGCCCCAAATCGAAGCGTTACCCGATGAAAGGCAACAAAAATCACATAGGAAGAACGCTTCTCCGATTCAAAAGCAAAAACGGGATTAAGAAGTTATTTATGACCATAAAAAACCAACGGCCACTATACGGTTCATTGCTAAGAGAGGCTGTTGAAAAGAATGATATAACAGCGCTAATCGGTGTCTACGATGTATTCTCTGCATCGATCGCAGCCCGATCTTTTGATGGGATCTTTGTTAGCGGCTTCAGCTTTGCCGCCAGTTATTACGGTCTTCCTGACATTGGCTTTATTGCCTGGCCGGATATTGTTAACTTTACCCAGCGCATAAGAACCATCTTGCCTGAACATCATATCGTTGTGGATATTGATGATGGCTATTGGGATCGGGAAGTGGCCTGCCATGTTGTCAGCTTACTGGAAAATACCGGCGCTTCCGGTGTTATCCTGGAAGACCAGCTACGCCCACGAAAATGTGGGCATCTTGATGGCAAACAAATCATGGAACTTCCTCAGTTCATGGAAAAACTGCAACAAGTACTCGCTACGCGTAAAGATATGTTCGTTGTTGCCCGGACTGATGCAGATAATGAAGATGAAGCCTTTAAACGTGCGCAAGCGTTTGCAGCGGCAGGTTCTGATGCGGTTTTGGTGGAAGCGGTAAAGGATTTCAAGTTTTTATCAGAACTTAGAAAAGCCATAAGTTGCCCCCTTGTTTTCAATCAAATAGCCGGTGGAAAGTCACCACCGGCAACGTTCACCCAACTAAAAGACTCGGGTGTATCGCTGGTTAATTACAGCACGCCCTGTCTTTTTGCTGCAAAAAATGCCATAGACGCGGCGTTAATATCTTTACGTGACAATGACGGCTTGTTAGCCTTGCCAAGTAAAGACGAAATGAATGTAGCAAAATGTACCGAATTGCTCAATGAAAACATGAAATGGCGGGATTAGAGCTAAACTATCAAGATATAACTGAGCGGTTAGCATTATTAACGCCTGAGCAAAAAGACCTTTTGAGAAGAAGACGGATATCTGATCAAGCTGTTACAGGTCATGAATTTATTGCTTTAAGCTTAAAAATGGGGATGAATTCTATAATTGTAATCGTAGGAGGAAATATAAAGATGATGAATGTATTCCCTGTAAAACTCACTGGACAACAATCAGTTATTTTTAAACTAAAGGCTGAAAAATAGATGGAACATTTTGAAACAATTTACCCGCTTTCTCCCATGCAGCAAGGTATGTTGTTTCATACTATTTACGCACAGCACAAAACTGGGACTTATGTTGAGCAATTTTGTATAGCTTTCCAAGGCGATCTAAACGTAGAAAAATTCAACCAGGCTTGGCAGCAGATGATTGAACGACACGCTGTGCTGCGAACAACTTTTAATTGGGAAGGGCTAGAAGAACCCATACAAAAGGTACACAAGCAAGCTACGTTACCATGGTTGCAATTGGATTGGCGGATGCAATCAGGAAAGGAGCAACAAGTGCGGCTGGAAGCTTTTCTTCATGCTGACTTCACTAAAGGCTTTTCATTTGATCAAGCCCCGCTGATGCGCTGTACCCTTATTCAAATTGCCGATGCGACCTATCAATTTGTCTGGAGTCATCATCATATACTTCTGGATGGTTGTAGTTTATCTATTATCCTTAAAGAAGTTTTTATTAGCTATGAAGCCTTTTGTCATGGGCAACCAATTCATCTTGAGCAGCCTCAGCCCTACCACGACTATATTACGTGGTTACAGCAGCAAGATACTATTAAAGCTGAAATTTTTTGGAAAGATCAACTCAAAGACTTTACCACAACCACACCTATTCAAATGGGTAAGCTCTCCGAGCCATCCCTGACTCAGCAAGATAGTTACGAAGAACAACAAATTCAATTATCTTCAACAACAACTGAGGCATTAAATTCGTTAACGCTGCAACATGATCTGACATTGAATGGCTTGATACAAGGTGCATGGGCGCTTCTATTAAGCCGCTATAACGGCAAGAACGATATTATGTTTGGCGCTACGGTTTGGCAGCGTCCCACTGAATTGGCAGGTGTAGGATCTATGGTGGGGCTGTTCATTAATACCTTGCCGGTTCGCATACGATTCTCAGCAAATGACTTATTGATTCCCAGCTTGCAAAAATGGCAAACTCAGCAGATTGAACGAGAGCAATATGCCTATACGCCGCTGCTCGATATTCAAAGTTGGAGCGAGATTCCCAGTGGCATTCCTCTGTTTGACAGTATTGTTTTTTTTGATAACTACCCAATCGATCATACTTTAACCGGGACAAACAACTCTTTGAAAATAGGTCAAGTACTTCCACGAGGTCGAACCGATTACCCTGTCACTGTTGTGGCTGCCCCGGCTTCGGAGTTATTGCTAAGATTTATGTATGATGGTAGTTGCTTTGATGCCTGTACGATTAATCAAATAATGGAGCATCTCAAAACATTATTGGAGGGGATGGCTGCTGACCCTTTTCAGAAGTTATGTGAACTGCCACTATTGACAACAGCAGAGCAGCAGCAATTTAGGACATGGAATAACACGGCTGCTGATTATCCGGTTAACCTCTGTCTCCATCAGTTGTTTGAAGCGCAAGTGGAACGTACCCCTGATACTATCGCAGTGGTATTCGATGACCTACACTTAAGCTATACCGCCTTAAATGAAAAAGCCAATCAATTGGCGCATCACCTGCAAAGTCTTGGTGTTAAACCCGAAGTTTTAGTGGGTATCTGCCTGGAGCGTTCCTTGGAAATGGTGATAGGGCTGCTGGGCATTGTTAAAGCAGGGGGAGCCTACTTGCCGTTAGACCCTGACTATCCAACTGCCCGTCTAGCTTCCATATTAGAGGATGCTAAGGTGGGAGTGTTGCTAACCCAATCAAATTTTGTCAAGAAACTGCCAAAATCGATTACACAAGTCGTTTGCCTGGATAACGATAAAGAAAAGCTCTCACATTTGCGGACGGACAATCCGGTCAGTGGCGTTACTCCGTTCAATTTGGCTTATGTCATTTATACATCGGGTTCAACCGGAAAGCCCAAGGGCGTCATGGTTCCTCATCAAGCCATTACTAATCATACCTTTTGGATGCAGGAAAACTTCCCTCTGGATCAAAGTGACAAAGTCCTTCAGAAAACGCCTTTTAGTTTTGATGCATCCGTTTGGGAGTTCTACGCGCCTTTGATTGCAGGAGCGCAATTAATCATAGCTCAACCGGATTGCCACCAAGATCCAGCTTATCTAGTCAAAGTTATAATGGAGCAGGATATAACAATAGTTCAAGTGGTCCCCTCTTTATTACGTGTTATTTTAGAGCAAAAAGGAATTGAGCATTGTTACTCCCTGAAACGCATATTTTGTGGAGGAGAAGTTCTACCTAAGGATTTAGTGGAACTTTGCCTGACAACGCTAGACGCTCGTTTGTACAATCTATACGGACCCACAGAAGCTTGTATAGATTCCACATTCTCAACTTGTCAGCGGGGTAGTTATCAGTCAATTGGCCGCCCCATTGACAATGCACGCATCTACATCCTGGATGAAAATCTCCTATCGCAACCCCTCGGCATCCCCGGTGAACTTTGCATTGCCGGTTCGGGTCTTGCTCGAGGCTATCTCAATCGCCCCGAACTAACCGCCGAGAAATTTATTGAAATCGAATTGTTAGGCAAAACCGAACGCATCTACAAAACTGGCGACCTAGCCAGATGGCTTCCTGATGGGGACATCGATTTTCTGGGGCGCATTGACCACCAAGTTAAACTTCGTGGTTTTCGTATTGAACTGGGTGAAATTGAATCGATGCTGAGACAGTATCCCGGGATAAATGAAGCCCTAGTGATAGTTCGAGAAGATCAACCCGGCGATAAACGCCTGGTTGCGTATATAACGCATTCCCAACATGAACTGCCAAACGTAAATGCGATACGCCTTTTTTTAAAAGAAAAGGTACCTGAATACATGCTGCCTTCTGCATTTGTTTTGCTGAATAAATTGCCGCTTAGCCCCAATGGTAAAATCGACCGGAAAACATTACCCGCACCGGATCAAACACGCCCCGAACATGAGCAATCCTATGTTCCGCCACGATTCCCTACTGAAGAGAGGTTGGTGGCTATTTGGCGTGAAGTTCTGAATATTGACCCGATTGGCATACATGATAATTTTTTTGAATTAGGGGGGCATTCATTGTTGGCTATGAAATTGATTGTGCGTATTAATAAGGAATTCAAGATCGATTTTCCATTGAGCTTATTGTTTGATGGGCCAACCGTTAGCGGATTGTCAGTAAATTTGGAAGCTCTACTGAAAAAAGAAAATCCCAATATAATCGCCCCGATCAAGGCATTAATTCGTAAGCGTTAAATTATAAAACAAGGTAAACCAATGGGCCATCTTGAGGAACAAAATAACGACTATTTTTTACAAGAGAATATCGGAAAGACATATACTTTCCCCTCTTCATATGGACAACAACGGCTTTGGTTTCTAGATCGGTTGCTCGGCGCCAGTGGACTTTATAACGAGCCTTGGGCCATTCAATTGACAGGCAAACTGGATGTGTCTGCCTTGCAACAAAGCCTTCAATCAATTGTCACCCGACATGAAGTCTTGCGTACCTGTTTTGTTGAAGAGGACGGCGATCCCCTTCAGATAATCAGAGCATCAATTCCTTTTACATGTGCCTTTATGGACTTATCGGAACTGCCTCAAGAAAACCGTGAGAGCGAAATTCAACGCATTCTCGATGATGAAGCAGGCAAAGCCTTTGATCTCAAGCACGCGCCTTTATTACGTGCTTTGCTGCTAAAATTATCCGGACAGGAAAATATCCTGTTGATAAACATGCATCATATTGTTTCTGATGGCTGGTCCAGGGGGGTATTCAGGAAGGAGTTGGCAAGTCTGTATGGTGCTTTTTGTCAAGGACAGTCTGTTGATTTGCCTGAGCTGCCCATTCAATACGCAGACTACGCAGTCTGGCAACGCGAATGGTTTCAGGGTGATGAACTGGAAAGACAGCTCGGCTACTGGAAAACCCAACTGGCCGGCCTGGCCTTGGTGGAGTTGCCGGTTGATAGACCGCATCCGAAGCAGCCGTCTTACCAGGGTGTACGCGAAGTTATTCAATTATCAGACGCATTAACCCAAGGTTTAAAAACCTTGAGCCAGCAGCACAACGTGACCTTGTTCATGACGCTATTGGCGGCTTTTCAAGTGCTGTTACATCGTTACAGTGGTCAGGACGATATTATTGTCGGCACGGCAATAGCCGGTCGTAACCGGCAGGAACTTGAAAAACTGATCGGCTTTTTTGTCAATACGTTGGTATTACGGACCGATTTATCGGGTAAGCCAAGCTTTGTTCAGCTGTTAAACCGGGTCCGTGAGGTCTGCCTGAGCGCCTACGCGCATCAGGATATACCCTTTGAAAAACTGGTCGCGGAATTGCAAGTACAACGGGATATGAGCCGGCATCCGTTGGTACAGGTTATGCTGGTTTTACAACCCCCTGAATTGCAAGAAATGCAATTACCCGGCCTGACAACGAGTAGGCTCAGCGTGACCAATGAGGCAGCCAAGTTTGATTTATCGCTTTCATTGATGGAACATCCCGATGGCTTAACGGGGACGATTGAATACAGCACGGACTTATTCGATGCCGAAACCATTACCCGGCTGGCAGGCCATTTTCAGACGTTACTGGAAGCCATTGTCGAACGGCCGGAAACAGCCATTGTTAAATTACCGCTACTCACAGTACCTGAACGTCACCAGTTATTAGTGGAATGGAATGCAACTCAAACGGACTATCCGAAAGATAAATGCATCCATCAACTCTTTGAAGAGCAAGTAGAAAGGATGCCTGGTGCTATTGCCGTGCTCCATGGAGGGCAGCGAGTAAGCTATGTTGAGTTGAATGCTCGCGCCAACCGATTGGCATATCACCTGAAAAATATAGGCGTTGGGCCCGATGTTCGGGTTGCCATTTCGGTGGAACGCGGTGTTGATATGCTGTTGGGAATGCTGGCGATTTTAAAAGCGGGGGGTGCATACGTTCCATTGGATCCAAACTATCCAGCCGAGCTGTTCGGTTACATGCTCGAAGACAGCGCTGCCAAGGCGTTACTCACCCAATCAGGCTTGCATAGCCAGTGCTCTGGACTTGGCGCCATGCCCATGGTGTTACTGGATGACGTGGATGCAATATGGGCTGACTATCCCGCTACAAACATCAATCCGAGCGAAATCGGCCTCACCCCAAGCCACCTTGTTTATGTAATCTATACTTCGGGTTCCACTGGTAAGCAAAAAGGCGTAATGGTGGAGCACCGCAATTTAGTGAATTTAGTGCATTGGCATTGTACCGCCTTTCAATTGCGACTAGGCGAGTATTCATCCTGTGTGGCCGGGTT
>JBBQCU010000013.1:0-18139 GCA_038319065.1 Methylococcales bacterium | reverse complement strand
CCTGCACTTTAATATGTTGGTGATAAAGACTTCTTCCCTGGTCAGGCCAATAGCTCTCAACATTTCTGTCAATAATAACCCTGCGTTACCAACGAAAGGCAGACCTTGTTCATCTTCATGTTGTCCGGGCGCCTCACCCACCAGCATCCAATCCGCCTGTTTATTCCCCGAGCCAAATACCGTTTGGGTACGGGTTGTACATAAAGCGCATTTTGTGCAATCAGCGACTTCGGCTTGCAGTTCACCCCAGTTATCTGTAGCTGATGCTTGAGCTTCCGGTTCATCATTAGCAGTGACAAGATCAGAAGACAGCGGGTGTACAATCTGTACTGGAGCTCTGGGCACCCAGACATCAACACCCATGGCCTCCAGATACTGCAAGCGAAGTGCGTTATCCAAAATCAAACATCCCCTTTCTGCGGATGTCTGCGTTGGTCGGGGCTATTCAGCTTGTTTACCGCGTTAATATAGGCTTTCGCCGAGGCAATCACTATATCGGTATCAGCTCCCAAACCATTAACTATCCGCCCGGCTTTTTCAAGACGCACAGTAACTTCACCCTGGGCATCCGTGCCATTGGTGATGTTGTTAACCGAATAAAGCTCTAAAGTAGCCTCGGTGTTCACCAGTTTTTCAATGGCTTTCAAGCTGGCATCGACAGCGCCGCCGCCATCTGAACTGCCCATAACTTCCTTATTGTCAATCCTTAAGGTGACTTTTGCGTTAGGTATTTCGCCTGTTTCGGAACAGACATGCAAGGAGATGAGTTTGACATACTCATCCTCTGACTCAAAACCGGCTTCTGAAATCAGTGCCTGTAAATCCTCATCGAAAATCTCGTGTTTTTTATCCGCCAATTGCTTAAAGCGTGAAAAAGCATCATTTAATTCTTCTTCCGAGGTGAAATCAAAACCTAATTCAGTAATCCGGCTTTTAAAGGCATTCCTGCCTGAATGTTTGCCCAACACCATACGATTAGCTGACCAGCCCACGTCTTCGGCACGCATGATTTCGTAAGTCTCGCGGCTTTTTAATACACCATCCTGATGGATACCGGCCTCATGAGCAAAGGCATTGGCACCGACGATAGCCTTGTTAGGCTGCACAGGGAAACCGGTAATGGAAGAAACCAGTTTTGAACAGGTCAAAATTTCACGGGTATCTATGCCTGTTTGACAGCTAAACACATCATGACGGGTACGAATAGCCATCACCACCTCTTCCAGGGATGCATTACCGGCACGTTCTCCCAAACCATTAATGGTACATTCAACCTGGCGGGCGCCGTTCATGACAGCCGACAAGGAATTGGCGACGGCCAGCCCCAAGTCATTATGGCAATGCACGGAAAAAATCGCCTTATCAGAATTCGGTATGCGCTTGATCAAATTGGCTATGGTCGCGCCAAATTGCTGAGGAACGCTATAGCCTACAGTATCGGGTATGTTCAGCGTTGACGCGCCGGCATCAATAACCGCTTCAAGTATCCGGCACAAAAAGTCTTCCTCGGAGCGTCCGGCATCTTCAGGTGAAAATTCCACGTCATCGGTAAATTGCCGCGCACGTTTGACGGCTCTAACCGCATGCTCAATGACTTGCTCCGGCGACATTTGCAATTTCATTTGCATGTGTATCGGCGACGTGGCAATAAAAGTATGTATCCGTGAACGATTAGCACCTTGAAGTGCCGCCCCTGCGCGGTCTATATCTTTATCCAGGGCTCTGGCCAACCCACAAACCGTGCTGTCTTTTATGATATTGGCGACTGCCTGAACGGATTCGAAATCGCCAGGGCTGGCAGCAGGAAAACCCGCTTCGATAACATCAACCTTCAAACGCTCCAGCGCTTTGGCAATTCTGACTTTTTCATCGCGGGTCATGGAAGCGCCAGGGCTTTGTTCGCCATCGCGCAAGGTTGTATCAAATATAATTAACTTGTCTTTCATAAAAACTCCATTCAAGGAGATATATCAACGGTTGAGTTGACATAAATTATAAGGGGGGATTTAACTAACGAATGAAAAAAGATTGAATGCCCATCAGGGCAGGAATCTTAAAGAGAGGCCTAACCACGCACACAAAAATGCCTTGACAGCCAGTGCGCCGGCAACAGTGTATTCGAAATGTGGAGTGTGTTGAATAATCATGCCGTTGACTATACGCGAATGAGAATTTGCTCTCAAGCAGATTTTACGATTTCCGTCCTTGCAATCTGCGCTTGCGCATTATCAAGGTAATAACGGGGCCGGAAATCGCATAGCCCAAAAACAATAAAAACAGCATTGTTTGCGGTTGGGCCATCACAAAGGCAATAGCCAGCATAGCGGCAATTGCTACAAAAAACGGCACCTTACCCTTTAAATCAATCTCTTTAAAACTGGAATACCTGAAATTACTCACCATCAACAAGCCGGTGCCGATCGTTAAAACCAGTGCAATATACTTAAATATTTCAAGATCATAACCATACTCCAGACAGATCAGGATAAACCCGGCAAGAATCGCCGCCGCGGCTGGACTGGGCAAGCCCTGAAAATAACGTTTGTCTGCAGAGGTCAATTGCGTATTAAATCGGGCAAGTCTTAAAGCGCCGCCGGCCATGTGTACAAAGGCGGCAAAAAGACCCAGCCTACCCAGACTGGAAAATGCCCATAAATACATGACCAGGGCAGGGGCTGCACCAAACGAAACCATATCCGACAAGCTATCATATTGGGCTCCGAATTCGCTTTGCGTATTTGTTAAGCGTGCCACTCTACCATCCAGTCCATCCAGAATCATCGCCACAAAAATAGCTACGGCAGCCGTCTCGAAGCGCCCGCCCATGGCCGAAGTAATGGCATAGAAGCCTGCAAACAAGGCTCCTGTAGTAAACAAATTAGGTAATAAATAAATGCCGCGACGGCGAATGGAGCGTTTTTCCGGAGTCATACGTCAATTAATCCTTAAGTTATAGACAGTAAAAACTTGAACCTAAATTATACAATGAGCCTTTAGCTGCACCTATTGTTTCATTAATGTAATGACTTTTTGATGAATTAAATGGTGAGACCAATAATATTTAATGAACCAACAAACCGCTTTGGGCGATACCCTCAAAAATAAACTGAACAGCTAATGACGTCAGCAAAATACCGGAAACCCGCATGATGACCTGGATTCCGGTTACCCCCAGAAACCGAAGAATCTGGCCGGCAGTCAACAAGGCAATCAGTGTAAACAACATCATAGCTAGCAATGCTAACAAAACAGCCGCCTGATGGCCAAAGTTGCCTTTCGCATCAGCCATCAATAAAATAACCGCACCCATGCTTCCGGGACCAGCAATCAAGGGTGTTGCCAGCGGAAATACTGAAATATCACGCTTTAATCTGGCTTCATTAATTTCCTCGGAAGTGGTTGTATTTGCGCCTGAAGACCGGGCAAACACCAAATCAATACCAATTAACAATAAAAGTACCCCGCCAGCTGTCCTTAAAGCCGCCATCGAAATGCCAAAGCCGGTCAATATAAAATCGCCGGTTAATGCAAATGTGCAGAGAATGACGGAGGCGATTAAAATTCCACGGACAGCATAAGAACGCCTTTCGGCCGGCGTTGCCGAAGAGGTCAAGGCAGCGAAAACAGCGGCGACATCCAGAGGACCAATCGTTGTAAAAAAAGTAGCCAAAGCAATCCCGGTGATTTCAAGCATATTTTATTCTGACTGGTTTTGTGAAGAACCGGTTTCCTTGGATTGGGTATCATTGCCAAAATAATCCAGGTTTTCGATAAACGTGAATTTCTTTGGTTTAATCAGGCCCAAGTGTGTAAAGAGGGCTTTCATAGCCATTTGCTTGATACTTTCAGGCGAACCATATCTGAGAGTGAACATTTTAATTTTCTTACCCGGCGGATAAGACGCCATAAGTTCATCGATTTTGGCATTAATTTGTTCTTGTGCTGCTTTTAATAAGCCGTTAGCTTCCTTATTTAGCCTTAAAGTCGGAATTTCCTCACTTGTTTGCGCCGGATTTTTTTCAATTGTTTGCTGCGATTGCGATTGCTTTCGAAGAGCGGCCAATTTTTTACTTTTGCCCAACGGCACCAGCAAACGGCTTTCGGAAATAGTAACGCTCTTCTCATCATGGCAACTTACGCCGGATTTTTGCGGCTGATTTAATTCTTGTTTTGACATTATGAATTGGCTTCGCTAGATCGTCATTTTAGGAAATGAATTTGTCATAGTCGGCATGGGAGCCGATCCAAATCCATTGAATCCCACTTGGAGCATCAATTCCAATGGTGCGATAGTTCAGGCCTATACGAGCAGACCATAACTCTTCAATGCGTTTCAATTGAAGAGACGGATGACGAGGGTTTTCTTTGAGCAAACTCTTCTCGTGCTTTCTCAATCAAGCGATTAAATTTTCCAGCTTGAAAGTCTGATTTAATCTGCTTGTCCCAAAGTTCGTTTTCAAGTTGAAGAAACCAGTCTCGGAACTTCGCAAACTCTTCTCTGGGTAAGTTGTAAATACGGTTTTCAAGTTCTTCAACTTCACTCATGGTAGTAGCTCCATATAAAAAATGCAGTTCAGATTATAACGGTCAGTAATCATTAAGCCTAATGGCTTTGAGTAAGGGCCTTGGCACTTTTTGCCACGGAAACAGTTTCAAATTTAAACCGATCACGTACTATGCTGCGGAACCAGCTCAAGGCTCTCCTCAATGTTTTGAAGATTCACTCGGCTTCGGAGCGGGCGCCGGGCGTAACAGCGGATGGCCGGAGAACTCCTGTTCCATCTGGTCGCGGCGGCCGGCGGCGATTTGCTGCTGGATATAGTCCGGAACGGTCAGGCTGGAAAGTGGCGAGACGGTGCGGGTCCAGGGATCGGACAGGAACCAGCGGATAAAGGATTCCGCTATTGGCTCACCCAAAGGGGCGTTTGCGGTTTGCCGGCGCAGTTTGTTTAGCTGCTCTATTTGATCTCCCAGAGGTTCAATGGCTCCGAGTTCACTAAGTTTGTTACCGGCTACAGCCTCAGCCAGTGCTGCCAGCAGAAGTCTATTACCCGAAACAACAGGCGATACATCCCACAGTCGCGCCGTGTGGTCCTCTGAGGCCGTTACTACCCGCGTGCCGTCCAGACTGAACTGGGCAGAAAAGACGCCCCCTTGATGCGTCATAACAACTCCCATGGGCTTGCCGTTCTTCGCATCCCACAGCCGTATGGTGTGGTCATATGAGGCGGTCACTACCCGCGTGCCGTCCGGACTGAACTCAGCAGACAGGACAAAATTTTGATGCTTCATCGCATCACCCAAGGGGTGGCCGGTTATTGCATCCCACAGCCGAGCGCTTCTCTCTAACGCCGTCACCAACCGCGTGCCGTCGAGACTGAACTGAGCAGACAGGACACCCTCTTGATGCGTCATCGGCTCACCCAGCGCTTTGCCGGTCTTGGCATCCCACAGCCGCGCGCTTTTCTCTGACGCAGTCACCACTCGCGTGCCATCGGGACTGAACTGGGCCGAAGATACAGGCCCTTGATGCGTCATCGCTTCGCCCAGGGGTTTACCGGTTTGGGCGTCCCACAGCCGCGCGGTTTTGTCCCATGAGGCGCTGACCACCCGCGTGCCGTCGGGACTGAACTGAGCCGATCTGACAGAACCTTCATGCATCATCGATGCACCCAAGGGCGTGCCGGTCATGGCATCCCACAGCCGCGCGGTTTCGTCGTCTGAAGCAGTCACCACCCGCGTGCCGTCGGGACTAAACCGGGCTGACCCGACAATATTGTTATGCAACATCGTGTGACCCAAAGACTTGCCGGTTTTGGCATCCCACAGCCGCGCACTGTTATCCGCTGAAGCGGTAACCACTCGCGTGTCGTCGGGACTAAACTGGGCAGAAAAGACTTAAGCTTGATGCGTCATCGCGTCAGCCTGGGTCTGGCCGGTCTTGGCTTCCCACAGCCGTGCGGTTTTGTCATGTGATGCGGTCACTACCCGCGTGCCGTCGTGACTGAACTGAGCCGACCTGACAGAACCTTGATGCGTCATCGCCTCGCCCAGAGGCTGGGCGGTCTTGACATACCACAACCGCGCGCTCTTGTCAGAGGCAGTCACCACCTGCGTGCCGTCGGGACTAAACTGGGCAGACTGGACAGCATTTTGATGCGTCATCAGCTCGCCCAGGAACATGCCGGTCCTGGCATCCCACAGCCGCGCGCTATTGTCCTCTGACGCGGTCACCACCCGCGTGCCGTCGGGACTGAACTGGGCCGAAAGGACAGGCCCTTGATGCATCATCGCCTCGCCCAACGGCTGGCCGGTCTTGGCATCCCATAACCGCGCGCTGTTGTCCGCTGATGCAGTCACCACCTGCGCGCCGTCGGGACTGAACTGGGCAGACAAGACTAATTCTTGATGCGTCATCGCGTCGCCCAAGGGATGGCCGGTCGTGGCTTCCCACAACCGTGCGGTTTTGTCCAGTGATGCGGTCACCACCCGCGTGCCGTCGGGACTGAACTGGGCAGAATTGACTATTTTTTGATGCATCATCGCGTCACCCAGGGGCTGACCGGTCTTGGCATCCCATAGCCGCGCGCTGTTGTCCTCTGAGGAAGTCACCACTTGTGTGCCATCAGGACTGAACTGCGCCGAGGTGACTGCAGCTTGATGCGTCATCGGCTCGCCCAAGGGCTTGCCGGTCTTTGCATCCCACAGCCGCGCGCTCTTCTCTGACGCCGTAACCACCCGCGTGCCGTCGGAACTGAATTGGGCCGACCATACCCTGCCTTGATGCATCATCGGCTCGCCCAGGGGCGAGCCGGTCTTGACATACCACAACCGCGCGCTCTTGTCAGAGGCAGTCACCACCTGCGTACCGTCGGGACTGAATTGGGCAGACCTGACATCATTTTGATGCATCATCGCCTCACCCATGGGCTTGCCGGTCTTTGCATCCCACAGCCGCGCGCTCTTCTCTGACGCAGTCACCACTCGCGTGCCATCGGGACTGAAGGAGGCAGAACTTACGTCAGCTTTATGATAGAGAATCGCCAGAGGCAGGAACCAGCTTCTCTGTTGCAAGAAGTTGATTAGAAAAGTCCGGCTGGAAATCCACTCGGGATCGGTTCGTACTGCATGGGCAAGATGGACCAGCGCATAAGGTAAGTTATTATTCTGATACTGCTGCTCCGCCTCGCGAAAGTCAGACATAGCCAGTGCATGTTGTGCCTTGATACGAGATTCCTTGGCATCCCACCAACTCCACCAACCCCAGGCAGACGATAACAAGGCTATACCTGTTAATATCAGAAAAACCAAAGCCCGGCGTTTGCTGACCCGTAATGCCTCTCTGGTTGCTTGTTCTCTCTGCTCCGCTACCCTGCGTTCCAGTTCAGCCTGTCTTTGTTTTTCCAGTACCAGACGCTGGTCGCGGCTCTTTTTAACCACGCCGGTCAGCACGTCGTGAATCAATTCAATACGTTTGACGCCGTCGCGCTCTTCAAGCCGCAACACCCTGCATTGCACCAGTCTAGTTAGGGCTTCCGCATAAATGCCGGGGATTCCCAGGGCGTTATCATAGGCTTCGCTGTTGCGGAAACCGGAGACGGTGATCAGTTTGTCCTCGATGAACCTGCGTAATTCAGGCGATTGATCGTCCAGGCTGCGTTCGTAGAATTTCTCCAGAATCTGTTCGCGGTTGCTGGCAACAGACTGCGCGTTGATTTGGCCAGCTTTTGTTTCGATTCGCCGTTCATTGAGTTCACGGCAGACCAGACTCAGCAGCGCCGGTTCGATACGCAAGGCTGTTAATTCCCGGCTTTGTTCGCCTTGTTTCCCGGCTACCAGACGCACAACGGTTTCTGCGACGCTGCCCTCCATCAGGCGGCCTTGAGTCTGATCAGCGACAGCCAGCGCCTGCTCTCCGTTCATCTGTAATAACCGCATGCGGTTGTGTATCACTGAAGGCATCAAGCTGCGCAGACCTTCCAGATCGGCGAGATAATCTTCGCGCAGACTGAAAATCAGCTTGTAAGGGTGACGGCTAAAACTGAAGTTTTTCGATTCATCCGGATTGGCATCCAAACGGGCTTTCACGCTTTCGGGACAGCGTCCTTCGACCAGATCGGCAAGCTCACTCATAAATTTCTTGAGATCAGTGCCTCGCTTCAGGTCTTCACGGCCTAACGTGAAGATTTCTTCGAACTGATCGAAACAAAGTAAGGGCACCGTAATGCGGTTGCGGGCATCCCAGAATTCTGAGTCCTTGCGATGAAAATACTCCCACAGGTTTTCCGTTTCATTATGAATAGGCGCTTCAATGGCCTTTTCCTGAACTTGCCGGGCTATGGCCGCAAACACCTGTTCACTGAGACTCACCGAGGCATCTGTGAATTCCAGACGAATAAAGACCGGGAGCATATTATTCAGACGCAACCGGGGAAAGAGCCCGGCTTGCAGCAACGAACTTTTGCCCAGACCGGAAACGCCGAACAAGACCGTGAGACGTTCGCGGTCAACTAGGCTGTGCAGTTTTTCTATATCGGGTCCACGGCCTTTGAAAAAATGTTCGTCCTGCTCCCTGAACGAGGCCAGACCCGGCCAGGGGTGTTCGTCGTCGACGATGGCTTGCTCCGATTCTGGTAATAGGTGAATGGGCTGCGCGTTCATGCCGGTTGAACCAGGTTTTTTTGATAGTCACGATAGAGACGTTTTATCTCGACCACAAACTCGGTTCTGGCTTGTCCACCCGTCATTCTCTCCCAGTGTAGTTTGCGAAATTTCTCGGGCACAGCGGTAGAATCGGGTGGAATGTCGTCAATTGCCACGGGAATGATGAAGCGCCAATTGTCGGGATAGCGCCCTGCCAGATCTTGAGCATAGTTCCATTCGGTGCGAAAGAAACGGGGTTTCGGTGTCAGGGTGCTCTGAGAAATAATTGGAATAAACAGGGAACATTGGTCGATATTGGTTTTGATGATGGCTTCAAAGTTATCACCGGCGCGCAAAGCCTCGGGGTTTCTATCAAACCAGACATCAATCCCGGCCTGTTCGAGAACATCTCGAATTAACATGACGGCTGGCCGGTCCTCACTGGCATAACTTAGAAACACTGCTCCGGTTTTCATCCTGTCGATTGGCCCATCGTCGGCGATCGATTGAGAAGGTTGAAAGGGTACAGGATGTGATTCGATCCAGCGCCGGTGAAGTTCATTGACAAATTCGATAGAAACAACCGGAAATATTTTGGTCCGGCTGCTGAAATGCCGCAGAAAAACCGCCAGATTGGCGTCATTTTGTAACTGGTCCCCGGCCAGGAAATCAGTTTTATCCCTGGATATGGACAGGCGCTCCCGCTTGCCGATGCGCACGAAGAAACGTCCCAGCCAATCGGACAAGGGACAACCAATGATAATTAAATTTTGCTTGACCAGGGCGTCAAATAGTTTTTCAGGCCGGGTGGTTTTGGACTGCAAGGCGTGCATGAATTCCAGTACATCTTCGTCGGTGACGGCATAGTCCGGAACGGCGGACAGGTTTCCGAACAGGTGGAATACGGTGGTGCGATCCAATTGCTCAACCGGGCTTGGCAAATCCTTGGTCGATTCGGGTGAAAAGGTTAGCGCCTGGGTCTTTTCCTGCCCACCATAACGCACCTGGTTGAGCGCATGGGTCAGCAAAGGATCGAAAGACGTGGTTACAAAGAGCTTGAGCGGCTGGATTGCTGCAAGCTTGAGCAACGATTCCGGGAGCTTGAATTCCGACAGCGGCGGCATGGCCTGTTTGAGCGCCGGGTAAATATCTTCCCTCTGATTGTCCCTGTCTTGGGCGAGATAGCGGCAGACCACCGCATTCAAGGTATCTTCAGGTTCAGGCGTAAGTTGCAGCCGTTGCGCAAGCCGTTCAGCAAGGTAGTGGTAAAGAAGGACATTCTGACCGTTAATCTCGATTCTCAACAATTCGGGGCCAAGCACCGGAATGACTCGCCCTTCGTCGATGAATTGCAGGAGTTGATCCCAAAGCCGTTCGGTGTTTTGATTGACAGTATCCATGGCTATCCAAAGTAATTTTTTAGAGGAACCTTACTCCGTGTAATTGCTTTTTGCAAGGCAGGCAAATTGTTATCCGGTAAAGCCCAGCAGGAGCGGTTTTAGCCCTTGCGGAGAGTGACGGAGTTTGTAAGGGAGCGTGACGGTGTTTGTAACCCATAAGAGCCAACTTAGCATTTAAACTATGTCGCCTTTGCTAGGCGAGCCGTCTTGTCGGCAGAGATTGCCGACATTCAGAACACTTGGATGTGCTTGCAAGCCATACCATCCATAGCATCTGGATTCCGGCAATCCCTGCCGGAATGACGTTGTTATCGTTAAGCTGGCGCGTATGGGTTTGTTACCCCGCCACTCACGTTTTTAACGCAGCTGTGTTGTTCAAACGTTCCGGTGGAGGTTACAAATCCCGACCGGCTCCGGAGTATCCAGTAAAGATTTCATTACATATACTCTTTAAAATCATCTAGCGGCGCATCAAAGTCATCTGCCATTAAAACAACCAAGCCTTTCATACAACCAAACTGCCGCTTTGATACGCCTTTTTTAATACTTTGCAATTGTGAGATTAATTTTTCCAATTCTAGTAATGACTCTTCCGGCAATTGGTCAATTTGACGAAATAAGCTTAATTTATGTTCTGCAATATTCATCCTGACCTCCGCTAAGAAAGGGAAAAACAATGGGTTTGCAAAATTTTTTTATTTCCCCTCACCCAACCCCTTCGGAGAGGGCTCTCTCTGCTGCAAACGATTTGTGCATAGATTAGCCTGTTGGAGGTAAGGAGGAAAGTGCTTTCAAAGCCTCGCCTTTATAACAAATACCTTCCCAACCGTATTTCATGAAATTTCTGATGTTTTGGTGGCCTGTTCCCTGTGGGTCATTTAAAACTTCCAGCCGGTAATAATCGCCGAACAGGTTTAAAGTTTGTTGCTGATCAAACTGGTGGATTTTGGCAAAGGCGAAAATTTTGCAGGAACCTTCATTGGTCCCTGCTTTATTGACCAAAGTATCTTCATTCAGGCCATTGTCAAATTCAGTGGCTTGGTAATGATAGTTTTCAGTAATGACAGCGATGGTTTCATCAAAACTGACGGGGATGTTTTTGTTTATTTTTTCAAGGAAGGAGGCAAGTGACATGGGTTAACCTTTTTTCATAATCCGGGCTTTTTCGCGTTGCCAATCGCGGTCTTTTGAGGTGGCGCGTTTGTCGTGTAGTTGTTTACCTTTTGCCAGGCCGATTTCCAGTTTAGCCCGTCCGTTTTTCCAGTACATGGACAGTGGAATCAGTGTGTAGCCTTTACGTTCTACCGAGCCGATCAGCTTATTGAGTTCGTGACGGTTCAGTAATAATTTTTTATGGCGGATAGCGTCCGGTTTAATGTGCGTGGATGCCGATAGCAGGGCGGAAATATGGGCGCCGGATAACCAGGCTTCACCTCGTTTTAATACGACATAACTTTCCTTGAGCTGAACTCGGCCTTCCCGCAGGCTTTTAACTTCCCAGCCTTCCAAAACAATCCCTGCTTCAAAGCGCTCTTCAATAAAATATTCATGCTTGGCTTGGCGATTAACGGCAATCGTGGCGTTTTGCTGGGTTTTATTTTTTTGGGACTTTTTATCGGCCATAGTGGGCGGTGTTTTGATATTTAAACTGACGTAAAGGAATAATTTTGTTATTTTACTCGCTATTATTGCAATAGTCAGAAAAGCTCACCACGAAGGACACAGAGAACACGAAGAAAAAGCCTAAAACTTCTTGTTTTTGGGAACGTGCATGAAATAACTTGAGCACTTTATCCCCTCACCCCAACCCTCTCCCGGAGGGAGAGGGAGTAAGATGTTAAGGTTATTTCATACTTGTTCACGGGTGTTCTTCGTCGTTATTCTATAACCCTTGAATTTATTACAGGCGCTCAAATGACGGACACAAAAAAATCAGTTCATGGTGCATGGTCATCACAATTCGCATTTATTCTGGCAGCAACCGGTTCCGCGGTCGGTTTGGGAAATATCTGGAAGTTTCCCTATATTACCGGAGAAAATGGCGGCGGGGCATTTGTTATGGTTTACCTCGCATGTGTGTTGTTGATCGGTATTCCTATTATGATTGCCGAAACCATGCTCGGCAGACGTAGCCAGCTTAATCCTATTGAAACGATGGAACTGTTGACTGAAGAAGCGGGCGCTGATAGCAACTGGCATTATTTAGGCTGGATGGGGGTTATCGCCGGCGTATTAATTTTGTCGTATTACAGCGTTATTGCCGGCTGGGCTTCGGCTTATATATTCAAGGCTGCCGCAGGCAGTTTTTTTGATGCTGATGGCGCGGCGATAAATGGAATTTTTAATGATTTTATTGCCAACCCGGTTCAGTTGATTTTCTGGCACTCGTTATTTATGCTGGCAACCATGCTGATTGTGGTGCGTGGCGTTAATAAGGGTCTGGAAAAAGCCGTGCAGTTATTAATGCCGGGTTTATTTGTATTGATGATTTTGTTAGTCGGTTATGCGATGACGACAGGGAGTTATAGCCAGGGACTGCATTTCATATTTGCGCCTGATTTTAGCAAACTGACCGGTGACTCGGTATTAACCGCAATGGGACATGCTTTTTTTACCCTGAGTTTGGGTATGGGGGCGATTATGGTTTATGGCTCTTATTTGCCTAAAGGCATTTCGATTGCCAAAACGACATTTTTGATCGCCGGCGCTGATACGGTCGTGGCTTTATTGGCGGCCATCGCTATTTTCCCTATTGTATTTGCTAACAACCTACATCCTGCTTCCGGCCCCGGACTTATTTTTCAAACCTTGCCGGTTGCATTTGGCAATATGACTGGCGGGTGGTTAATGGGTATATTATTTTTTGTGATGCTGGTGATCGCGGCTTTAACTTCCTCTATTTCCTTGATAGAGCCACTCGTGGATTGGCTGGTGGAAAGTAAAGACTTTAGCCGGGAAAAAGCCTGTATTTGGTCGGGTTTAGCAACCTGGTTACTCGGCTTGGGTACAGTCTTTTCCTTCAATGTCTGGTCTGATTTTACGTTTTTCGACAGAAATATTTTTCAATTGCTGGATTACTTGACTGCCAATTTAATGCTACCCATCGGCGGTTTTTGTATTGCCGTATTTGCAGGCTGGATTATGAAGCGGCAACACACCGAAGAAGAACTGGACATGCCGAATGCAACAAGCTATCAAACATGGAAGATTTTAATCAGTTATCTGGCGCCATTAGCTGTGTTCCTCGTATTCTTGCACGTCATCGGAGTGCTTTAAATGACCACTGTTCAAAAAAGCGCATTGGTTAAATTTTCTGCACAACAGATGTTTGACCTGGTTAATAATATCGAAGCCTATCCGCAATTTTTGCCTTGGTGCAGTGGTAGCCGGATTATCAAACGCGAAGACGATGTTGTTGAAGCGGAATTGTTGATTGCCAAGGGCGGCTTCAAAAAATCGTTTTCAACCAGAAACAGGATTGATTGGGGCGGCCGGATAACGGTGTCCTTGCTGGATGGGCCCTTTTCTTATCTGGAAGGCGTATGGAATTTTATGCCTTTGCGTGAAGATGCCAGTAAGATTTCTCTGGATCTGGAATTCGAAATGTCAGGAATGTTGGCCAGTCTGGCCTTCGGAGCTGTCTTTAACCAGATATGCAATACCATGGTGAGTTCCTTTACCAGCGGGGCCAAACAAGTCTATGGCTGAGGCGTTGATTGATGTTGAGGTGGCTTACGGGACGCCTGAACAGCAAATGATTGTTGTCCTGAAAATACCGGAAGGCGCTACAGTCGAACAGGCGATAAACGCATCAGGCTTGCTGGTCCATTTCCCTGAAATAGTTGCCGCTGAAATAAAGGCAGGTATTTTTGGCTGCGTTTGCAAGCCCGATCAGCCACTAAAACAGGCTGATCGAGTAGAAATATACCGGCCATTGATTCATGATCCCAAAGAAGCAAGGCGGCAGCGAGCGGCAAAATGATGAGCCTTGGTTTGAAACACTTTTAAAGCGGCAGGTTATTTTCCAATGATTTATTGGCATTGGTTTTATCTGTTTTAGGAGGGGCATCAAGCTCATCATAACCAATAAGACCCGTGATTTTTTCCCATAATGTCTTTTCAAGATCTCGCTTGGGTACGTCTACAGTCGTTTCGTTGGATGTTTTGAGCACAGGAGTGGGGCTGGGCCTGAAATCACCCTGGATGCCGGTTATTTGGTCATTTTCAAAGAACAATGAAATTTGTTTTTGCACCCTGTCTTCACCGCTAGGCTGGTCTGAATAAAGGTAATCCCAACGATTCTTATGGAAAATATCATCCAGCATGGGTGAGCCCATTATATAAAGCACCTGGCGCTTGTTCATGCCGGGCCGCAGCTGGTCAACCATGGTTTGATCAATGATGTTACCTTGTTGAATTTCCAGGGTATACACACCGGGTAAATGGTTCAGAATGGTGGAACAGGAGACGAGTGTCAGGCTTGTCAATAAACTTAAAGAAAAAAGCGACTTTCTCATTTGAGGCCGTGGAAGTGTTAAAATGTGAAATCATACAGGATGTTAAATAATTATCCTATAAAACTGTCATGCTCTTAATATCTAAAAAGGCTACAATGAGCACGATTTTGTTTTTAACTGCCATAGTACTTTAACCGGAGAATAATGTTGGAAACACATGATTTAAGGAATGCGGGTCTGAAGGTTACTTTGCCTCGGGTCAAGATTCTGCAAATTCTAGAAAAACAGGTTAATGAACATCATTTAACGGCTGAAAAGGTTTATAAAATTCTGCTGAGTGAAGATGAAGAAATCGGCTTAGCTACGGTTTATCGGGTTTTGACCCAATTTGAAGCGGCAGGACTGGTGACCAGGCATCACTTTGAAGGGGGTAATTCGGTCTTTGAATTGGCTAAGGGCGATCACCATGACCATATACTCTGTATGAAGTGCGGCAGAGTGGACGAGTTCACTGATGAATTCATCGAAGCCCGGCAAAAAGAAATTGCCCAAAAACTGGGTTATGAATTAACCGATCATGGCCTTTATTTATATGGATTTTGCCCTCAGTGCAGGAAATCCTGATTTTTTCCCTAGCCTATAGACTTCATGTTTAAACCTCTTGTTTTTTATATTGGCTTGCGTTACACGCGAGCTAAACGTCGAACCCAATTTATTTCTTTTATTACTCTAACCTCTGTTCTCGGTATTGCCTTGGGTGTAACCGCCTTGATCACCGTTTTGTCGGTAATGAATGGTTTTGAGGCCGAATTACGCGAGCGGATTCTTGGCATGACTTCACATGCCACGGTCACGGGTAAATACGGCCAGCTGGATAACTGGCGTGAACTTGATCAGAAACTAAAAGATTATCCCCATGTGGAAGGCGCAGCTCCCTTTATTACCGGACAGGTCATGATTAATGCCGACCGGCGCGTCAGCGGAACCATGCTCAATGGGATTATGCCGGATTATGAATCCAGGGTTTCGGAAGTTGCCGATAAAATGAAAGTAGGCAAACTGTCTGATCTGGTGCCAGGTCAATATGGGATTGTTTTAGGCGCTGAGTTGGCCAATTATTTAGGCGTCATGAAAGGCGATAAAATTACCGTCATCAGTCCGCAAATTAATTCCACGCCAGCGGGTATTGTGCCAAGAATGCGCCGATTTACGGTTGTGGGAGTTTTTCAGGTAGGTATGTATGAGTATGACCGTAACATGGCGTTGATTAATATTGAGGATGCGGCAAAACTGTTTCGCATGGACAATGCTGTATCGGGCCTGCGCATAAAACTGGATGATTTGTTTAATGCGCCGCAAATTACACGCAAACTCGCAAACGCTCTTTATGACGATTACCAGGTCAGTGACTGGACTCTGGCGCATAGCAATTTCTTTAGGGCTATCCAGACAGAAAAACGGGTCATGTTTATTATCCTTTTGTTGATAGTGGCGGTAGCCGCTTTTAATATTGTTTCTACACTGGTGATGGTGGTTACGGATAAGCGTGGCGATATAGCTATTCTAAAAACCCAGGGGCTTACTTCGGGTTCAGTGATGGGTATTTTTATGGTGTTGGGATCCATAATAGGGGTAGTCGGAACAGCGCTTGGAACCCTGGGCGGGATATTGCTGGCATTAAATGTTGAAACCATTGTGCCGGCAATTGAAAAATTGTTTCAGATTCAGTTTATGGCGGCTGATGTGTATTACATCAGTGAGTTGCCTTCCAAGCTGGTTTGGTCGGATGTATACGTCATAGCTGGTATGGCCTTTTTTCTGTCCTTATTGGCAACGATTTATCCTGCCTGGCAGGCATCCAGAATAAATCCAGCGGAAGTCCTTAGATATGAATAAAACCAGTATATTACAGTGCCGGCAATTGACTAAACGCTATGACCAGGGCGGGTTGGATGTCGAAGTCTTGAAAGGCGTTAATTTAGATATTGGTATTGGCGAGCGCGTTGCCATTATGGGTGCGTCAGGTTCCGGCAAAAGTACTTTACTGCACCTTTTAGGCGGTTTGGAAAAAGCCAGTGGCGGCGAGGTAATCCTGGATGGGGTTAATATTAATAAAGTCGGCGCTACTAAGTTGGCCCGGTTAAGGAACAAATCCTTAGGGTTTATTTATCAGTCGCATCACTTATTAGGTGAATTTACCGTTCTGGAAAATGTGGCAATGCCCTTGTTAATTGGCGGCGAGTCAGTAAAGCAGGCAAGTATTCGCGCCAGTGCATTGTTGCAGCGGGTAGGACTAGGTCATCGCATTGAACACAAGCCGGGTGAATTATCCGGTGGGGAAAGGCAACGTGCGGCTGTGGCGAGGGCATTGATTAATAAGCCCTGTTTGATATTAGCTGACGAACCAACCGGAAATCTGGACAGTAAAACCGCCGGCCAGGTGTATCAGTTAATGCTGGAATTAAACCAGGAGCTGAATGTCAGCTTACTGGTTGTGACTCACGATCATGATCTGGCAGTTCGGATGGGCAAAGTTCTGCACATGGAAGATGGCTTGATTGTTGGTTAAGGGTCAACAATGCAGGAATGTTGCAATGCAACACCACTAGTCTTTCATCTTTTGCCTGTTTTCGTTTCTTTTAGCCCATTTTTTGACGATATGTTGGCGCCAGAAATAATCAATACCAAAATATCCGGAAGAGGAACTGATAATACCCATAATAAAGCAGCCTAACAGAAAAGGTTCCCAAACATTACCCAGTCCTGAAAGTACACCCTCCAATGAAAACTGAAAGTCATCACTTGGCGGTGTGCTATTGGTAAACCAAAGCCCAACCAGGTAAGCAAAATAAAACAGCGGCGGCATAGTGACAGGATTGGTTATCCAGACCAGCCCTACGGAAATAGGTAAATTTCCCCTGAAGTAAAATGCGCCTATAGCCGCAATCGCCATTTGCCCGGGGGTCGGAATCCAGGCACAAAAAAGACCCACTGCAAAAGCCATTGACACAGAGTGTCGATTAAAATGCCAGAGATTAGGGTCATGTAATTTATCACCCAGAAACTGAAGATTTTTGTGACTTTTAATCGTTTCATGGCTGGGCATGTATTTCTTTAACAGATTTTTAGGCATAACGGTCACGATTTAAATTTATCAATTGAACAGTTTATCAGGTTTTTGATAGTCGCAAAAACGCCAAGGTACTAAATGATCGTATCCGCCCTGTCATTTCTTGCCGGACTCTTATTAGTTCAGCAATTTCAAGTATTGCCGGGTGGTCAATGGCTTATAGGCATCATTGTAGGGATTGGCATTATGGCATGGTTGCGTTATTGGCGGGGGCTGTTTTTTGTTATGGGTGTGTTGTGGGCAATAGTTTTTGCAATAACCAGACTAGCCGACCAGTTGCCCGAATCCCTCGAAGGCATTGATATTCCAGTCAAAGGTATTATAGCCGGTTTGCCGGAGCAGGATGAACGACGAACGAGCTTTGATTTTATTGTCACCGGGTCAGCAAAAAAGCTGCCCTCCAAATTAAGATTAAGCTGGTATTATCCCGATCAAGACATTAAAGCGGGCCAGCACTGGTCTTTTGCAGTTAAGTTAAAGCGGCCTCATGGTAGCTTGAATCCTGGCGG
>JBBQCU010000012.1:0-18369 GCA_038319065.1 Methylococcales bacterium | reverse complement strand
TTATACCGTTAATGTGTCAAATTAAAGATCATAAAAAACAAATTGAAAGCCGTTTACTTCTGCTCAAAAAAATTAACAATTCCAAGGGTAGTTTTGCTGAAAATATTGCAGTCCTTGAGGCAGAATTAGCGCCATTAAAACGGCAACGAGATGAACTCGATATAATGATTAAAGCCATGCAGTTGGATAGTTATTCAGCGGATACCAATCAGGAACCTGCTTGAAATATCCTTCATCTTTCAGTGCAACAAGGATTTTGCCAACTCGATGATCTCATTTTCATCAATATCCCTGATCGAATAGTCCTGTTTATCCAGCTTATACGGATTCACAATGGAAGCCGATTTAACCACTTTGTTTATGCCGGTCTGGTAAACCCTGCTAACGGGTGTAGGCCCAAAAATAGTGATTGATGGTTTATTTAATGCCCATGCCATATGAGTAGGTCCGGTATCATTGCCAATCACCAAATCGGCGTGGGCAATAAGCGCTTTTAAACTATTCAAATCCAGCCTGGGCATGACTTTAATAGTGTCTGATTGCATTGACATCCATTCCGCTTTTTTTCTTTCCTGGTCGTTGCCCCATACTACAAGGCAGTTTTGTTGTAAAGCTATCGCTATTTTTACAAACTTATCCGCCTGATAGTTTCTGCTTTCCCAAGTTGAACCGATAACCAGAACAATGTTGAGCATGTTATTTTTAAAAAAATCATAAATTCGTTGATCTTCATTGGTAAAAAATAAAAACGGTTTTTTGTTCAGGATTTGCTCAGTTGTAATATTTATTCCTAATGGTTTAGACATAACCAGAGCATTTCTATCGATAGTATTAGTATCGTATTCACAGGCGACTTTGACATCATAAAACCATGCTGCGGCTTTTTCCCTGATTGAAGCTGTATCAAATCCGGCGATACGTTTCCCGAGCAGCTTTGCGGTAACCGCGGATTTAATTAGCCCTTGTGCATCAATGACCAGATCATAGCCGTTTTGCGCATATTTGCGGACGGCCTTGAACTGCTGAAAAATACCCGCTTTATTAGTTTTTAAGGACTTCAGGTTGACCGTTAAAATATGGTCAATATCGGGGTTGTTATCCAAAATTTCGGCAAAACGTTCTTCAACAATCCAGTCAATTTGAATTTCCGGAGAATGTGCTTTGATAAACTGAAGCGCAACCATGGCATGAACAATGTCGCCAAGTGCAGAGAGTTTAACAATTGCGATTTTCATGATGATAGCATTTCAATAATTATCACTGTGGAAACGAATAAGGTAGCTCGCAAAAATTAATCTTATGCCTGTTCAAGAAAATTAATCACTTGATCAGGTTTGATGTCTGTCAAACATCGGGTATGGCCCAATGGACACTCACGTTTAAAACAAGGGGAGCAATCAAGGTTTAAAGAGATAACATGGGCCCTGGCATTGAGTGGCGGCGTAAAGTCCGGATCGGATGAGCCATAAAGAGCAATTATGTTTTTGTCCAGCGCGGCGGCAACATGCATCAAGCCTGAATCATTGGTTACCACGGTATTAACCAGTGACATTAAATCCACTGCTTCGGCTAATGAAGTCCGGCCCGTAAAATCGATACAATCCCCGGAGACTTCCCTGTTGATTTGTCCCGCTGCCTCTTTATCTTTATCAGAACCAAACAGCCAGACCTGCCAGCCCTGATCAATTTTATGGCGCGCAACGTTAGCATAATAACCGGCCGGCCAGCGCTTTGCCGGGCCATATTCGGCGCCCGGACATAATGCTAAGATTTTTGCCGGCAGCGTTAAATTGAATTTCTCGATAACTGCATTTTGCTGATCCTGGTTTATGACGAGGCCGGGAACCGGATACTCGGACGGTAACTGCGCGTTGCCCGGCAAGCCTAATGCTACAAACCGCTGTACGGTCATCGTAAGCAAGGTTTTATCCAGCTTTCTTGCATCGTTAAGCACACCCCAGCGGCATTCACCAATATAACCGGTACGGATGGGAATATCGGCAAAATAGGGAATTACTGCCGATTTCCAGGAATTCGGCAAAACGATTGCCTGGTGGTAACCCTCGTCTCGTAATTTTCTGCCCAGTTTGATTCTGTCCAGCAAGCCAAACTGACCGTGTGATAACGGCATGGCAATGGCTTTTGCAACTTCGGGCATTCTTTCCAGTAATGGAAATGACCATGCCGGGGCCAGAACGTCAATTTGACAATCAGGCCGGACATTTTTCAACGTAATAAACAGGCTTTGCGCCATCACCATGTCGCCTACCCAGGACGGGCCGGCGACTAAAATTTTCAGTGATTTTTTCAAAGCCTTAATTGACGTAAGTCAACCAATCCGCATGGTCGTCACTGCGCCCATGCACATAGTCAAAATACAAGGATTGTAATTTCTCGGTTATTACGCCCCGGCTACCGCAGCCTATTTTACGATTATCCAGTTCCCTGATCGGGGTTACTTCAGCAGCAGAACCGGTAAAGAACGCTTCATCCGCGACATAAATTTCATCGCGGGTAATACGTTTTTCGATGACTTCAAAACCTTGCTCGCGGGCAATGGTCATAACCGTCTCCCGGGTAATGCCTTCCAGCGCCGAGGTGGTTTCAGGCGTGTATATTTTACCATTCCGCACGATAAACAGATTTTCAGCGCTGCCTTCCGCCGCAAAACCCTCATGATCCAGCATTAAGGCTTCATCGTAACCATTCGAAAGGGCTTCTTGCAGAGCCAGAATAGAGTTAATGTAATTACCGTTGGCTTTGGCTTTGCACATGGTGCTGTTGTGATGATTGCGGGTATAAGAAGAGGTGCGAATACGAATGCCATGCTCGATGCTTTCAGCACCCAGATAGGCTCCCCACGACCAGGCCGCAACCATGACATGAACTTTCAGGTTATCGGCCCGTAGGCCCATGCCTTCGGAACCAAAAAAACACATGCTGCGAATATAGGCGCTGTCCAGATGATTTTTGGCAACGGCATCACGTTGCGCCTGATTCATCTGATCCTTGGTGAACGGCATGGGCATATTCATGATATGCGCGGAACGGAACAGGCGATCCGTATGCTCCTGCATCTTGAAAATCGCGGTACCTTGTTCAGCATGATACGCTCTTATGCCCTCAAATACACCCAGTCCATAATGCAGGGTATGCGTCAACACAAGGACTTTAGCTTCACGCCATTCAACCCATGAGCCATCCAGCCAAATAAAGCCGTCTCTATCGTCCATTGCCATCGTTTATTCTCCAACATTAATGTGTTTAGTATTTTTTATCTTAAAGATAAAGTAAAGATTTTGTAAATTGTTATGACTATTATATAGAGATTATCCACAGTTAAGCCGTCATTCTGGCAATCCCTGCCGAGATGACGCAGCTTTTTTAACCATAGATGGTGCTTTGTAGCTCGTAGGACGGAATAGCGTAGCGTATTCCGCCGACCACCCTGCGGCAATACGGTGCTGTATCTATGGATTGCTCCTTACGCTTTAAAGATGGCGTGTAATCGCTCGGCTGTGCTTTCGCGGATGTCCACCTGTTCAAATAGTCGTGCCGGGTAAAGATAATCTTCGCCGGAGTCGTCAATAATTCGCAACATTTGATGTGTATCAACCTCGCCGATTACTTCGTAAAGACGTCCAATGGTTAAATCATCCGCCGAAAAATCACCAAGGGAGGTGTTTTCCATACAAACCACAAATTTCATAACCACCTCTTAATTTTCAATTTAACTTTTCCAATACCATGTGCTTCATACCAATGGACTTCGGCTTTTATTATTTCGCCATCTGGTAATTCCACCATTGCAATACCTTTTTTCTTACGCCAATTCCCGTTACCATAACGTTGTCGCAATTGAGTAAGCTCTCGAATACCATGGCCTTCTGCAATTGTTTCAATCGCGTGTATTTCGCCGATAATGTTTAATGTTTCTGACATGGCTAAATTGTATAGTAATCGTTACGGATCATCCAAAATAAAAAACGCCGTAATAGCCGTATTAAAAGTTATGCAGCCAAGGGTACGCATCGCGTACCTTTTCGGGTGCCAAATATGCCACGGACATGTAATTTGGAGATAATCTATATGGCATTGGTAGCTTTTTACGGCCACAACGAAATTGGACGCGGGGGATGGTACGCGATGCGTACCCTACCTGACTTGGTTCCATTCCTCTCCTGCAAATGCTTGCAACGATGCCTCGTCTTCCCTTATAAAAATCATTGAATATTCATCTGGAGCTCATTTTGTAGGCTTTAAAATGGTCACAGATTTTAAACCGGGGGCATGATTTACGGCGTCGATCGAAATAGTGGAAAATTTTTCTTCGAACTCATCTTTTAGGGAGCAAACAACTCGAACTCGAAATATTCGCATAATCATGTCAAGGACCTTAGGAAACAGCAATAGGTTGTGATTATAATTTACGTCCGCTCCTGACGCCCACCAACGTCCATTTCTTGATGAAAATGGATGTAGGTGGATAAGCAACGCGCATCCGGCTACGGATCTTATTCCATAAATTCATGCCAAATTTGCTCAACCTGCTTGCTCATTTCAACAACTTCAGCCTCATTTACAACTGCTCGCCCGCCTTGTAAAACCAGCTTATGACCGGTGTCGCGATAAGTACAATAAGCGGCTTTAAGGGTTTCCGCTTGGGTTTTAGTCATAAATCCGTCATCTTGCAAGCCTTCAAGCAACCTGACATTATCCGTATAGGTTGTTAATGCTTCATTTTTTGCAGCCCGGGCTAATATGCCAAATTGTACTATAAACTCAATATCAGCAATACCGCCTTTGCTTTGTTTTAAGTCAAACTTGCTCGATTCTTTCGTTGCCAAGGCGTCACGCATTTTTTCGCGCATTTCACGGACTTCTGTTTTCAGCTTTGCCAAATCTCTTGGTAAGCTCAAAACTCTTCGACGGATGGCTTCATACAGCGATTTTAACCGCAAATCACCGGCAATAAATCGCCCTCTAACTAAAGCCTGATGTTCCCATGTCCACGCCTGATTTTTTAAATAATCCTCGTAAGCGTTAATATGTGTAACCAATAAGCCGGAATCCCCGCTGGGACGTAAACGCATATCGACATCATAGAGTACACCCGACAGCATTTTCGTATCCAGAATATGCCGGACTTTCAGTCCCAAACGGCCGTAGAATTGAGAACAGGAAACCGGTTTTTCGCCATCGGTGAGTGCATGACCATCCTGACAATCATATAAAAACACCATATCCAGATCAGATCCATAACCCAGCTCAATACCACCCAGCTTGCCAAAGCCGAGAACTGCAAAGCCTTTGGAATTCACATCACTATCAGGTGGAAGACCATGTTTATCGGTCAGCATAAGCCACGCCCGGTCAACGACATGAGCTACGATGCTTTCTGCTACGCAGGTCAGATAATCGCTGACCACCATGACAGGTATCGCGCCCATAATATCGGCTGCAGCAACTCTTAACACATTCAATTGCTTAAATTGCCGCAGTACAATCATCAACTGCTCCAGGTCTTGCACCTCAATATTTACTAACAACTTTAACAACTGCTCATCAAGATCCTCTTTTTTGAGCGGTTCATACAACGTTCGAGTGTCCAGCAATTCATCAAATAACACGGGATACCGTGATAAATAATCGCAAATCCAGGGACTGGCCGATGACAAGCGAAGCAATTGAGCTAGAGCATCGGGGTTTTCAGCCAATAAGGATAAATACACATTTCTGCCGGCAACCTTTTCAAATAAATCGAGCATGCGTTTTAAGGTTTCATCGGGATTATCGACCTGCTGCATTGCCTCAATCAATTGCGGCATTAACCGGTCAAGAACCTTCGCGCCTTTGCTAGTCAAGCGTCTGACTGAAGCAGCGTTTTTAAATTGCTTGATGGCTGCAAGACTTTCGGCACCCTGCTGAAAACCAAAAGCGCTCAAATCAGCCAGTAATTCCGCATCATCCACTGCGCCAATCCAAATCTGTTGGCTATGCTGATCTTTGACTTCCTGCCTGGAGAGAGAAAAAACCTGGTCAAAAAGCGCATGTACTTGTGCTCTTACCGTATCCAGCCGGTTTTTAAAGCTGTTCCAGTCAGGAAAATCCAGGGAATAAGCGAGTATCTGCTGCACTAAGGCGTCAGTTGGCAAATCATGCGTTTGCCGGTCTTGATATTGCTGGATATGGTTCTCCACCCGGCGCAGAAAACAGTAAGATTGTGTTAACTGCTCGGCATCGTTTGGGGCCACTAATTCCAGTTCCCCAAGAATTCGCAGTACATCCAGAATGCCGCGTGTTTGCAACGCCTTTTCATTGCCGCCACGTATCAGCTGGAAGGCCTGACCGATAAATTCGATTTCGCGTATGCCGCCGGGCCCGAGCTTGACGTTCTCCATACGGTCCTTGCGTTTTAATTCCTGGGTAATCTGCGCCTTTAAAGAACGCAACTCTTCAAAGGCGCCGTAATCCAGGTAACGACGATAAACAAAGGATTTCAGCATCGCCATGAGTTGTGCGCCGGACTTAAAGTCGCCCGCGACCTGACGCGCTTTAATCATGGCATAACGCTCCCATTCCCGTGCCTGGGTCTGATAATAGTGCTCCATGCCATCAAAGGTCATGATGATGGGGCCGCTATCGCCAAAAGGCCTTAACCGTATATCAGTACGGAACACAAAACCGTCAACGGTAATTTCATCCAATACCTTCACCAGACTTTGACAAAGCCGGGTAAAAAATTCGCCATAACTTGTTTCTTTTCTATCGGGGAGTACGCCGTTTTCTGCGTAAGCAAAAATCAAGTCTATATCGGAAGAATAATTCAGTTCATACGCACCGAGTTTACCCATACCCAATACGACAATCTGCTGGGGAGTGCCATCAGATAGTAGGGGTGTGCCACGTTTTTCGCAAGCCTGGTTGTAGAGAAAAGACAGCACATATTGAATACAAGCGTCGGCCAGCCAGGACAACTCGGCCAGTGTTTCGGATAACGGGGCCCATCCCGCCAAATCGCGCCAGGCGATCCTGATCATTTCGCGCCGCCGAAAACGCCGGAGCTCCACCATTAAACCTGCTTCGCTATCAATTTCCATGCGCGCCAGTTTGCCGGCATAACTGTGCTCATTATAAACCGTCGATAAATCGCCGGAATTAACCAAATCAATCAGTATCTCAGGCCGCCTCATACAGCTTTCAGCAATAAACAAACTGCAACCCCAAACCTTGCTCATTGAGGCAGTAAACTCAGCTGCCGGATGAAAATCGAGATCAAGCCCGGTCAGCTGTTCATGCCATTGCTCTAGAAAAGCAGTAACAGGGGCGCGTAACTCATCAGGGAGGTTGTCCAGTTCGGGTTCAAGAGTATTAATAAAAGACATGAGAGGCAGACCGATATAAAAAAACCATCATAGCGAAAATAAGCAGGGATATATACTGCATGCGCGGTCACAACCTTGCCATCTATCAATTTTTCATACCTATAAAAATCGTACGTCATACCGGCATGGACTGCCGGTATCCAGGTCACAAGGATGTGATCAGAGCATGCCATCCTTGGCTACTGGATTCGCTTCGCGCTCTAACGGGTCCGGCAATCCCTGCCGGAACGACGCATTGAGTATCCGCCATGAAATTGATAGCCGTTAAGGATCGCAACGAGAATGAATAAATCAATTCGGAGCCACGATCAAGTAAATGCCAAGCGCCACCATCACCAGGCCACTGATTAATTTAAGCCAGCGGCCTTCCTTTTCCTGAAGCCGCCGCTGACTTAACGTGATGACGCCTATCGCCAGAATAATGACGTCATCGAACATGTAAGCCACATTATAAAGCAGCAAATAGCCGTAATAGCTCATAGTATCCAACTGCTTTAGCGTCAGAATCCTGGTATACAGCGCCGGAAAGCCTGAGGTACACATAAATTCGACAATCTGTACCAAAATAGCCAGCACCACCGCGCCAATCAATGCACCGGCCAGGTTTTGCGCCTGGAGAATACGCCGCATCCGTGCATAAATGTCCGGCTTTGCGGAATCCGGGATCGATAGTGAAATGCCCCGGCCTATAAACCAGAAATCCTTGAGATTAATCATCCCTGCCAATAAAGCAATTGCAGCAATCACTATTTCCGAGATAAGGGACAAGCCAATGAGCAAAAAAAGATTAAGCCAGGCCGCCATGAAAATAAAATAAGCGATACCTTCAACGGCAATGAAGGTGCCGGCGATTGCGAACATCCGTGGCCTGTTATTCATCGGTGCCAGCAGCGAAATCATGAGTATCAAAACCCACATCGAACAAGGATTGAACCCGTCCAGCAAGCCCATGGCCAACGTGAACAACGGCAAGCCGACCTCATCCAGCGACAGTCGGTGACCAAAGAAATCAAGCATAAACGGTTGCGGCGCCTGGGTAGAAACTTCCCCTCCCGCTTCGCAGCTCAATGATTCCTTAGCTTCGCAGCTACCCGACGCGTCCTGTTGTTTCGGAGTTTGCGCCGGTATTTTAGCTCGGGTTAAGGCGCTGCGAATAAGCTGTCCGGTAGTAAGCTCGTCCGAATAACCGATGATCAATTGCCCTCCCACTTGAAAAGCAGGCACTCTCACCGTACTTTCACCCTGATCTTTAGCGAGGAGTTGCAATTGTTCCAATGCCGCTGGTTCCTGTGACACATCATGAATGACGATCCTGAGAGCCGGTTGCTCCCGTTTAAGTGCCTGCAAAAACAGCTCCGCTTTGGCACAGTGCGGACAGCCATTGCGAACGAAAACTTCAATATCGGCTGACGGAACGGTAGACACACTGCTTTTCCCAGGCAATAAGACTTCTGCCTGTGCAAAGGCCATCGAGTTCAAAGCAAAAGCCGATATCACTACTATACCGGCAATAAACAACTTGACTATCATGTTCAAGACTACACCCCTGGGTAACTACACATTAAATTTTACCGTGAAAAAGTATTAGCGGGAACATTCATGAAATAAGTTAGGCATCTTACTCTCTCTGTCTCGGGTTAGGCCTGTTCTGAGCTGTGTCGAAGGGGCTGTGGAGAGGAGAACATAATACCCAGGTTATTTCGCGCGCATTAATTATCTATAACGGACTACCGCTTGTTTGCGAAACGATTCAACCATCGAATCGCAAAGCTGTTTGAATAAGCCGCCTAAAACAACGCTGAGTAATTTATTAGAAAATTCGAATTCAAAATGCAGCGAAATAATACACGCATGGGTACCTGCCGGAGTAAAACGCCATACTCCTTTAAGTGACTTGAAGGGGCCATTTTCGAGGTTTATTGAGATTGAACGGCCTTTTACCATGGTATTTGCCGTGGTAAATTCAAAGCCAATTTGACCCTTGCAGATCTTCATTGTAGCTCTTGATTTATGACCCTGTTCTTCGTGGACTTCAGAAGAAACACATAAAGGAATGAATTTTGGGTACGAATTTATATCATAAACCAGATCGTACATTTGCTCAGTTGTATAAGGGACAGTTACTTGCTTGTTAATACTGGACATGATGAATGACGGGTTGTGAAAGATAGGGAGAGTATCAGCATGGAGTCAGCTTGAGTGCAGACTAGGGATTGCGCCTTACCGGGTAAGGTTAACAACACCAGCTTAGGCGCGATTGCTGAAAGTACCCTTATTTTAATAGAAGTTATGCTCTTTAAAAACCTGGTTAATGATGTCGAGGAATTTATCAGCCTTCTGATAACCGACAACACGATATGCATCGCGCTCCTTTTTATCCGGGCCGAAGAAAACAATAGCAGGCGGACCGATCAGCTTAAATTGTCTTAACAAGGCCTGATCAGTGGGGGAATTTTGTGTCACATCAGCTTGTACCAGCACGACTTGTGATAAAGCGGCCCTGACCTTGGGATCCGCAAAGGTGTAAAACGCCATTTCCTGGCATGATGTACACCAGTCTGCATAAAAATCAAGCATGACCCATTGATTTTTCGTCTGGGCATCAGCCAGATTCTGCTGTAATTCTTCCACGGTTCCGATCTTTTTAAACTTAAGCGTCAGCGCTAGTTGTTCTTTGCAAGCGATGGCAAGATCGCATAGAAGAGGCCGCAGAGCTTCAGTCTGGTTAGTAAAAACTCCCACCCACAAAAGAATACCGTAAGCCATTGCAAGTATTCCTGCACCCTTCCAGCGCCTTTTCCATAGCATTAGCATAACAGGAAAAATTATCAGCAGGGACCATAAAACCAGGGTAGCCACCGGCGACAGGATGCGGCTCAATAACCATACGGCAACGGCCAGAAGGCCAATACCAAAAATGATCTTCGTGATAGCCATCCACGCACCCGCCTTGGGCAGTAATTTACCGGCATAGGTGCCGATGATAATCAGGGGTATGCCCATGCCGATGCCTAAAGCAAACAGCGCCATTCCCCCTAAATAAGCATCACCGGTTTGGCCAATATAAATCAATGCGCCGGTCAATGGTGCTGTGACGCAAGGCCCGATCGCCAATGCTGAAAGTATGCCCATCATCCCCGCGCCCAACAGACTTCCGCCTCGTTGTTTGGAGCTGATCGCCATGACTTTGGTTTGTATGAATGAGGGAATTTGAATCTGGAAACCGCCGAACATCGATAATGCCAATAGAACAAAGACGCCGCTGAAGGCAATAATCACCCAAGGCTCCTGGAATAAAGCCTGGAGATTGCTGCCGAAAAGCCCTGCGAGGACACCAAAACCGGTATAGGTCAGCGCGGAAGCGAGAACATAGCTTAAAGATAGCCAAAAGGCCCTGCGTGTATTCAGCTTTGAGCCCTGGCCCACAACGATTCCGGAGAGAATAGGCAGCATAGGGAAAATACAGGGCGTAAACGCCAGCAATAATCCGAAGCCTAGAAAACTCAAGATAATAAGCCAGACAGAACCCGTTTTCAGGGAATAGGCGATACGATCCTGTTCGGAAATAAAAGGTGTGGTTTTGTCCGGCGTGGAGGTCGTACCCCACCAGTTGAAACCTTTATCGGACAAATCCACAGTAACAGTTTTATGGATGGGCATATAGCAAACGCCTATATCGGCGCAGCCCTGGAAAGTCACTGCCAACGTCAGCTTGTTCAGTTTTGGATCCTGGCGTTGAACAAGAACGTCTACTTCAAGGTGGTCACGGAAAATCTCCACTTTGCCGAAAGTGGTATCTTCTTTGGTTTGGCCGGCAGGAAAGACCGGTTCTACCACTGTGATACCGGGAGTCAGCGTGACAAATTTGAATTTCTGGCGATACAGGTAATAGCCGTCTGCAATATCCCAGGATAACAACAGCTTGTCTGCTTTATTTACCTTGTATGTGAATTGAAACGCTTGATCTGGCGGCAAAAGGTCGGCTGAATCGACAGCAAATACCTGACCTGAGAACAAGAACGCCAGCAAAAACAGGAATTTTAAGAATGATCGTTTAGCCATAAGCAAATCCTCCTAATAGGCCTCATTTATCTGAAATTAGACCAAACTTTTTTTAGAGGTTCATGGTTGGCTCAAATTTCAACTGATTGACAATAACATCTCATGAAAAAGCCGGATCATCCTGTTCGCCTGCCTGCAACTCACGCAGGCGAACAGGCTTCCAAGTTAAGGATTAATCATACGGAGAGGCACGGAAAGTCCAGACAACGGAGGCATTAACGAAGAACCCGCTACCCAGTTGAACTTGCTGGTAATCGCCTCTGGCGTTTTTCGCATTCTGGTAGTTCGAATCCTGGTACATCGGAAAACCGATTGAGTTTCGCAATTTGAAGTTTCCGCCAAAGGCATTGAGGAAACGGTAGTCAGAGACAAACGCCAGATTGGCGGCGGTACCGCCGCTATTGCCGACCTTGAAGCCATGGTCGGTATTTTTCTCCGTGTAGGTGGCATCCATTTCAATACCAACCATCAAGTTGTAGTTGGGGGTGTAGTGTAAAGCCAGAGCGGCTGTAGCAACGTCACCGTAGGCAAAATCGTCACCATTTTCCGGGTTGACATCATAAATGGCGTTGGTGTGCAGCCAGAAATCTTTCCAGCGCTGGGAATAAACCAATCCACCCCTGAAGGTCGCGGTGCCTTTGCCCAGTTGCAGTCCCGGCGACTGGAGCGCGCCCGAGGCATCACGATTACCATCGAAATGGCCGGTGGGCAAACTGGTGCCGAGCAGAACGGTGGCAAACTTGTCCCAGCGGTTGCTGCGCCACAGGTTGTAACGCCCTTCAAGGCTAATGTCACCAAGTCCATTTTCGTTATCGACCGTTTGTCCGAATTTTCCTGGTGTAGGCTGCGTTAGCGTAGTCATCCTTTTTTCGAACCAGGGCACGTTCATGAACAGCGCGAGTCTGTCAGTCGGCGAGTAATTGAACGTCAGGGCTTGCTGATTTACCTGCATTTGTTTCGGGGCTTTGGGTTGGGCGGGGTTGCTTTGGATGAAATGAGTCGGGTCCACGCTGCTGGAGCCGGGGTTCACCTGGTCTTTTTGTTGATAACCGTAGACCATACCTGTACTGAAGTTACCCTTACCCGGCGTTACCGCGGTGCGAACCCGGAACGGTGAAGTCGTGCCTACAGGTGAAACATCATCGTAGGCAATGTTGAAGTCGATCACTTCGCCGCCCTCTTTGGCAGCGAAGGCTTCGGCTTCCTCGCGCTTGGCAAAAGCGATGTAGTTGGGAACCATGTCCGGAATCACATTACTGCCCAGGACATAAGTGGCCGTTTGCGCATCGACCAGTTTGCCTGTGACCCAGTCATGCACCTTGACCGATTTGAAAGCCGAATAGCCGCCGGCATCCTCGACTTCACGCAGCATACAGGCGACACCACAGGTATGCTAGGTTGTGCCGTCCTTAAGGACCAATTCTGCGGCACTCTTTTGGTAGCGGTCGATGTACATCCCACATACGCGGCAACTTTCACGTTTATGCGTCTCCTCGGCCGATACCGTGGCCGGCATCAGTGTAAACTGGAATGCTACCAGCATGAACACTATTTTAATAACCGTTTTCATAAAAAACTCCTTTGTTTAAGATTGTGGTAATACGTTTTTCATAGTCATCAATCCCGGCTTCCCCGGTAATCTTGTCTTGTACAATACCTTCCCCGTCGATAATAAAGGTGGTCGGCAGGCCGATGACACCAAAATGTTGGGCCGCCAGACCGTATTCATCGACCAGCATGGGATAGGTCAGCTGATCGAACTGTTTGAGCCGCTCATCGGTTTTGACGAATTGACTTTCATTAATCCCCACCGGTACAAAGCCCTTGTCCTTGTATTTTTGATAAAGCGGTTCCAGGGACAGAAGAATCCCTTTGTCACAGCAATGGCAATCGAGGCCCCAAAAGTGTACAAATGCGACTTTGCCTTTGAGGTCTTTGGGCAGGGTCACGGATTTTCCCTGAAAATCGGTTAGTGTGACGTCAGGGATGGTATCCCCGATCTGTAAGCCCGTTCGCTTGTTACATCCGCCGAGCGCGGTTGCGACCAGCAAGCCCAGTAGTAGCAGTTTCAAATTCGGGGTCGCTTTCATGAACTGTGATCAAGTGAGTCAATGAGGGCCGGGGTCACATCTTGAAAGCGGATAATGGATTTGCCTTTATGATCTTCCAGGAATTCCTGCGCGGATTCCCGGTCCTTGAAGGGCAGCAGTTCATGGCCCATTGGGCCCAAGACATCCGATCCAAGCACAAAAAAAGCCGATTTGGCATCAATCAACTCCACTTCGTAATAGTCCGTGACGTAAATATCCTTGATATTTTGCGCCGATTTTCCGGGCGTATATTTTGCCGTGTCAAAGATATGTTTGAACATATCCTTGGCACCGTCGTAGAAATAGTACGACCCATCCTTGAAAATGATTTGGGCTACCCATTTCGGGTATTTGTAGACAAACATCCCGCATACCGGGCAGCGGTCGGTTTTTTTGATGGTCACGATGGGTTCGTCGGCATAACCCATGTTCATACTGAGAAGCAGAATGAGCAGGAGCATTATTTTGGGAAATAGTTGCCCAGAAAGATTTTTTTCTCTTGCTGCCGGTCCCGACATAAGGACATCCGTTGTAGGGCTTGCTGTGCGCGCCTTGGCTCCCAAGGCGCGCACAGCAAGCCTTACGAATCCAGGATAAAGCTTATCTGAATAGTTACAGGTCAATGGATCAGGTTTAATAAACAACTTCATAGGAAATAACGAGACTTGAGGAGACGATTTCATAGGTAACCAAGGCGGTAAACGCTGCATATAAAATGATGGAGGCCAGAGCCAGTTTGCGAATGAATCCATTCAGCATGAATTTCAGGCTTTCCACCTGACGGGAAGGAATCAAAGCGCCAACGCCAAGACCCGACACCACGGCGCCGAACAGGAGTAGATAAAGAAGATAACCGATATAGCAGTACTCTTCCATGATGATGCAGAAGGGACAGTGATGGGTCGGCAATTCATAGATGTAGAGCGATATGAAAGATACGATGGATACCAGCGAGATGATAAACATCAGCAAACTCAGCGCGGCATAGAGATAGCCGCCTAGTCCCTTGAGATAGAATACAATCCCGCAAAGCAGCGTGCATGACATGGCGCCATAAAAAAACCACATCATCGGCAGTGCTGGCAAGGAAGCTATTTCAGAGCCTATGCCCGTTACCCGCTCGCTGCTGAACAGACTGCCGCAGCAGGAGGTAATGACATCCGCCTTCATACCCAGAAAGTAGGCGCTCTCCAGAATCATCTCCAGAATGATTAAAGGCGCGACGAACGCCAGCAGCTGGTACTTCTTTTTAATGAGCGGGTAGTCATAACCCTGGTTGTCGACGTAATTCAAAATCAGCCACAGGCCGGCCAGGATAAAGTTGCAAATTTTCAGCGTGAGCGTGGGATAGCCGAAGGGATCGACGTTTAATGTTCCTACCGCACACATGGCACCGACAAAAAGGGGAGCAAGGCTGTCGGCGGTAAATATGAACAAAAAGAGGGACAGCAATTGCAGGCCGAAAACATACGAGAGCAGCGTTGAAATGAGGTAGGTTTTGCGCTCCAGCACCAACTGCAATTCATGGCCGCTTTGAATATCCCAATGTCTTAAAATCTGCACGCCATAAAATAGAGCGTACAGAACCATGCCGCTGGAGATATAGGCGGCCAGCAGATTGGCGATGACAGCGGGGTGTAGAATCATGCCGGCTAGTTCTCGATTTGGCCATCGCGCAGGTTCACTACCCTGTCCACCATGGAGGATTCATAGACCAAGGGATCGTGACTGGTGATGATGACGGTTTTGCCTTCCGCTTTGAATTTTTCGATAATTTCCATGAAGCGGTACGATAGCTTGGTATCGAGGTGGGCGGTCGGTTCATCGGCAATGATGATGTGCGGATCGTTGATCAAAGCCCTCACGATAGAAGCCCGTTGCGCTTCTCCACCGGATAGCCACTCCACTTTCGAAGCCGCCTTGTTGCCTATGTTAAGTTGGGACAAGCCTTTCATCGCCTTGACTTTCAGATGCGAACGCTTTTCACCCAGCGGGTAGGCCGGCAACATGACGTTGTCCAATACCGAAATGCCCTTGATGAGATTGGGTTGTTGAAAAATGAACCCAAAGGTTTTACGGCGGATATCGGTCAGAAACCGTTCCGGCAAACTGGTAATTTCACGCCCTTTCAGTTTCACCCGTCCAGCCGTAGGGCGGCTCATGCAGCCGACGATGCTTAACAGCGTGGTTTTTCCCGAACCGCTGGGGCCTTTCAGCACGGTCACCTGGTTTTCTTCTATAAACAGATTGACGCTGTTCAGCGCCGAAAACTCGCTGGGATTGCCGGCGTTGAACACTTTTTTAACATTCATAAGTTCGATCATGACTTATTCTCCAGTAAACCGCATCGCCGAATCAGGGTCGATGGTCGCTGCGCGCCAGATGGGAACAATGGTTGCCACCGTATAGGGAACCACGGTCAGAAAAAACAGCGTAGTCAGTTGTTCGAGATTGACAAAAGGCGTCAGCTCGAAATTGGGATAGAGATTCGACCAGCCCTTGAGCGCCGGTCCGAAGACAATGGAACCGGTAAAAAAGACGTGTACGTAGGCTAGAATCACGCCGGTGAAAAAAGCTGTCAGCGAAATCACCGCCCCTTCCCAGAATTTCATCTGGATGACGTCCGAGGTTTCCCAGCCTACGGCCTTGAGTATGCCGATCTCCCGTCTTTCACCGGCGCTCAGGCCCGAGGCCTTGTCCCAGGCGAAAATAACGAAGGCGAGCACGGCCGCTGAGAAAATGACGATCATCATGCCTCCGCGCCAGTTAAAAATGGAATCATAAGTTCTTAGAATCTCAACCCGGCTAATCGGCCGGGCTTCGGGCAGGACTTTCCTTATTTTCGACGCCACCATGTCAATTTCGCTGGGGTTGTTGACGGCAACAGTCACATCGGTCACATAGTTATTGTCGATGCCGAAAAGTTTCTTAAAGTCTTCTCCGGTAATCAATATCAAATCGGAGGAGACCAGTTCGGATTGTGAGGATAAGGTGCCTGCAATCCTGAAGTTCAACACGTTGCCGTCAAAGGCGCGAAACGGCATGTAATCGTCCTTGCCGATATCGCGAAGACGCGCGATGCCGTTGCCGATAATGATCGTTCCAGGTTCAAGCACGGCACCGCCCAGTTCAAACAAGGGTTTTGACTTATCAGCCTGCTGCTGGCCGCCGGATTCACTTTCAACCACCGTGGTTTTAGCCGATGACTTGGAATGGTCCGCAGAACTTCCGTTGCCTGGCGGCGTGAGCAGCGTATAGTTGGCACTGACCAGGCCGTCGTAATAATAGCCCCATAAGCGGCTTTCGACGGCAGCCACCCCCCGGATTTTTTTAATGATGTCAATGTAACTGACCGGCAACAGGTCATGCCGCCCGGCCACTATTTTTTGGACGATTATTTCCGGCGTGCCCTTCAGGATCAGCGAGGCTTCCTTTTTGATTGAGTAAGTAAAAAACATCGTCGAGGCCAGTATGAAGACGATAAGCGTATAAAGGGCCAGCAAGCCAAAATTTTTCACTTTTCTGCGCAGCAAAGAAGAAATGGTGAAATCTATAATATACCGTTGCTTTTCAATCCAGTGTCTCATGGGAATTTTCTAATGCTTTCAGGTGGCTGGGTAAAGGAACCGGACGGGAAGTGTTCCAGCGACATTGGATGATCCTGGAAAGCCGTGTTCAAGTCGGCCTGTGAAAGATGCCGGGTGTAGCGGGCTTCGGTGAAAAGGCACAGATCAGTCAGTTTCAGCATTTTCACCAACATCGCTTTTTCCTCAAGGACTGGTTGCCGGGCGCTTTCGCTAAAAAACGCATGCACCAGCAGCAGGCTCAATAAAACAACCCCGCTGGTAATATAGATAAAAAATAATGAGGAATTTCTCATGATTGCAATTCTTATAAAGCCTCTAAGCCCCAAAGCAAAAGTCGTCCTGAAATATACGCAATGTCAAGACATCAGACACTAAAACTCACCTCTTGCTTGTCAGCTTCAAAGACGGTAAATCTCTCAGCCATTTCATTATGCGACAATAAATTTAAGGGGGGCAAGCATGAATAGTTAAATATTAGAAAATATGAATATTCAGGAAATTCAGCTTATGAAGTAAAGCACGGTTTATGCCGAAAATAATAAATTATTAATAATCAGTCAATTAAGATTTAAACTGCTAAAAATGGTAATTAAACTGTGTTATATCACGCACTTTCAATAAGTGATATGACACATTTTTGCATTAGATGCTGGATCTTCCGTATCCGGATCTTTGCGAATCGCAGAAAACTTTAGTCTAAAGGTCCGCAAGAGCTGCGTTTCGCAATTATCCGGATAGGACACGAAATTTTATATTTTTCCTATTCGTATATATTTAAAGTGTCTTTCAACTTGAAATTACCGCACAGGTCATTTAGAAATTGCCATTCAAAGCCAAATGCCAAGTTGCTTATAACCATTCCTCAGAATTTATTGACAATAATGCGGCCGCCGGACATGACCAGGTCCGGATACTCAAGTATTTTAAACCTTTCAAATGGATTGCCTTTCACTGCGATAATATCGGCTGGCGCGCCTGGCGCCAGCGTACCAAGCGGAGCCAGGCCCAGATGCTCTCCAGCCTTGGAAGTCACCGCTTTGAACACGTTAACAACATCCGTAAAATCAATCGAATCTCCGCTGGTTAAATGCAACATCATATGCATTTCCTCGCCATTGATCCCCCAGGGAACGTTGTCGTGAGCAACTTCAGAACCGTAGATAAATTTAGCGCCTTTACTAGCCAGACTCATCGTGTTGGAATGAATTCCCTTATGGGTATTGGTATCCACGCAAGACGAAAGGG
>JBBQCU010000011.1:0-18715 GCA_038319065.1 Methylococcales bacterium | reverse complement strand
TGCATTAGTAAGGGCTTAGTGAGTAGACTAAACTACACCGTTTAGTTAGGCAACAAAAATTTATGTCCTTTACTCTCTCCAAAAAAACCGTCTGGGCTTGTCTGATGCTGCTGACCGTAATCACAGCAAGCGTCATGTATTGGCTTCAGGCGATTCATCCTTTCGAAACCACCGACAACGCCTATCTGAAGGCGCACACCAGCTTGATTAGCCCCAAGGAAACCGGGTACGTCAAGGAAGTCTTGTTTGAAGATAACCAGCAGGTGATGCCGGGCGATTTGCTGGTCGTCATCGATGCTCACGATTTCCAGGCCAGGGTGGCCCAAGCCGAGGCACAACTGTTGTCAGAAACTGCGCACATCCGGACGATGGAAACCAACAAGCTCACACAAGGCGCCAAGATTCGCCAGGAGACTGCGAATATTGCCGTCTCCGAGGCCGATCTGGAAAAGGCTGCGAAAGATTTGAAGCGTTTCGGTAATCTGGCCGCAGAAGGTGCGGTTTCGGCGCAGACCCGCGATACTGCAGAATCCACTCATAAACAGGCACATGCCCAGCGGGATAAAGTCCGTTCCTCACGGCAGGAAGCGGAAAGCCAATTGGCGGCTTTGGATGCCCAGGTCGAGGAAACACGTGCCAGGGTTAAAGCCGCCGAGGCTAATCTGGAACTGGCTCGTATCGATCTGGCCAACACGCGTATCACCGCCCCCATGGCCGGTATTATTGGCAACCGTAGCGTACAGGTTGGGCAATTGGTCAAGCCCGGCAGTGTGTTCGGCTATCTGATTCCAACTAAAGGATTGTTCGTGGATGCCAATTTCAAGGAAAACCAGATCGCCAGAATGCAACCGGGGCAGCCGGTGGAGATTAAAATCGATGCCTATCCCGATCAAATTTTTAAAGGCATGGTAGATAGTTTTGCACCGGCATCGGTTTCGGAATTCAGCATGCTGCCGCCGGAAAATGCTACTGGCAACTTCACCAAGATCGTGCGGCGGGTGCCGGTGAAGATCGTTTTCCAGCCAGGCGCCGATGTAAGTCAGTTGCGACCGGGACTTTCCACGGTGATCAAGGTCAAGGTGCTGTAAGCAGACATGACAACGGCAATAGAGTTAACAACCCTAGGCGATAGCAAAGCACCGGAGCAGCAAACAGTCAGCGCCGAGCAATGGATAGGCTTCTTTGCGATGGTGTTCGGTATTTTCATGGCGATTCTGGACATCCAGATCGTCGCCAGTTCGCTGGAACAAATTCAGGCCGGGCTTTCGGCGACCTCGGATGAAATCACCTGGGTGCAGACTGCTTACCTGGTGGCGGAAGTGTTGATCATTCCGCTTTCGGGCTGGCTGGCGCGAGCCCTTTCAACACGCATCTTGTTCGTATTGTCCTGCGGCGGCTTTACCTTGATGAGCGTGTGTTGCGTGTTCGCTTGGAATCTGCAATCCATGGTGGTGTTCCGCGCCTTTCAGGGTTTGTTCGGTGGGGCGATGATACCGACCGTGTTTGCAGTGATCTACACCTTGTTTCCGCGCCGTCTGCAACCGGCGATGGTGATCGTGGTCGGCATGGTGGTGATGATTGCACCTACCGCGGGACCGGTGCTGGGCGGTTATCTCACTGAAGTCATGTGCTGGAAAGCGCTGTTTCTGATCAATCTTGTGCCGGGCATGCTGGTGTGTTTGGTGACATGGCGGTTCGTCCGCGTCGATGAACCGGAGTGGGAACTATTGCAAAAAATCGATTTTCTCGGCATCGTTTACATCGTGGTCTTTCTCGGCAGCATGCAATTCGTGCTGGAAGAGGGGGTGCGCGAACAATGGTTCGAGAGCCGGGAGATCGTGTTTTTCAGTCTGGTCGCGGCGCTATCAGGCGTCGCGCTATTCCATCGCGAACTGACCATAGAGCATCCCATCGTCGATCTGCGAGCATTCCGCAATCGCAATTTCGCGGTCGGTTGTACATTCAGTTTCCTACTCGGCATCGGTATGTTCACGCTGATGTTTTTGATGCCGGTCTATCTGGCCAGCGTTAAGGGCTTGAACAGCTTGCAGATCGGCCAGTACATCATGGTCACCGGCCTGTTTCAGTTATTGTCCGCGTTTGTCGCAGGTCCCTTGGCGAAACGCATCGATTCCCGGCTGATGCTGGCGCTGGGATTATCCGGCTTTGCGCTGGGTAGCTGGATGAACGGCAATCTCACGATTGAATCCGGCTACTGGGAATTCTTCTGGCCGCAGGCGATTCGGGGCTTTTCATTGATGTATTGCTTCCTGCCAATCAATTCACTGTCGCTTGGCACCTTGCCGCCGGAGGAAGTCAAGAATGCCAGCGGGCTTTATAACCTGATGCGCAACCTGGGCGGTGCGATTGGTCTGGCGGTGGCTAATACGTTGATGATACAGCTCAATAAACAACATTATGCCGTGTTGCGCGAGGCGGTGACGCCCGGCTCTCCGCAAGCACAAGCATTTTTGAGCGGCATGCGAGAAAAAATGGCGGGCTTGAACTTGCCGGATGTAGAGTCTGCCGCACTGAAACAGCTTTATGTCCTGGTGATGAGCGAAGCCGAAGTCCTTACCCTCAATACCTTGTTTCATATTCTGGCTCTGACTTTCTTGCTGGCGCTGTTGTTGATGCCCTGGGTTAGAAAAGTATCTGCAACATCCAGAGAAGCCGTTGGCGGGCACTGATCTAACAGCACTAGAGCCTATATGCTCATTGCGTATTCTGGTTAATTTGAACGATTTAAACCACAAAATAAAGGAGAGAATGAAAAAGCCCTTTCGAGGGCTTTTTCGTGTCTAAAATTCCATATTTGGTAGCGTTGTCTATACTTAAAAAATCACTGGTAATGTGATTTCTTTCAACAATACGGAGTTACCCTAATGTTCACAATCAATACTTCAGCTAATTTCATCAACCTCACTGACCCAAATAAAGAACACGGAGATTTTGCGTTAAATTTAAAACAAATAGAGTTTGACTGGAAGAAGGCAAGTGAATACGGATTTGATCTGATCGCACTTGCGGCAGTAGGTGCAGATGAACTTCAAGTTTGTGCTCGTGCTTATTTAAAGCTTGACCAGTTAATGATCAATGGAGAAGAGCCAATCGCATTTGGCGCTTATGCCGGCATTTATGAAGCACTTGGACAGGTCAGGCAATCATTGTACGATCAATTAGACACTTATATGGAAGTTATTGGAATAAGTGTAACCGGTTCTAACAAACAAGAGTTAATAGTGATCTTCTCCAAATCATAACAGCAATAAAAAAATAAATGAGGACATAGTGTATTCGGTCATTTTGAATAGCTATCATTAACCGTAAAGAGAGAAAAATTATGAATGAAGAAGATATAGATTATGAAAACCTGGATGACTTGCCTCTATTGGATCACATTGAATGGAACCATCGTATCAATGAAGAAGTCATTACAGATGACCCTAACCAATCTGATCTTTTGTGGGCTGCGCCCGGTTAACTTTAGTTATCTCTTTGAAAAAATGCCTGAGTGGACAGAATGAGTCGAATTCAACCTGTCGATGTCAGAATCAATGGAAACTATTTTTTCATGACTTCATATCAAGTCCAAAGTTGTACAAATATCAGGCAGTAAATCGGCTTCAGTTCTATAGGGTGCGCAATTCATCAGGGTGAGACATAGTTTTACGCAGACTATTAGCCATAGCCGTTTCCGCACGATACGCCGATATTTTTTTGAATTTAGTGGTTTTAGTTGATTCGGAGTAGGCGCGTTTTTAGTTGAAAATCTTGTCTATTTTGTTTTGGTTTTTGGTAATGATTTATTTCAAAGTGTTCCGTGAGCGCCATTCTGGAATAAAGAAAATCCGCATTGCGGCAAAAGAAGTATTGAAACGCTTCCAACTCACAACCCGTCTAAAATCCTGTAATGAATTATTCCTGCAACCGGCTCACAGCAAATAATGCCAGTGCTAAAACAGTCAGACTGGGAAGAAAAGCCATTAAGGGAGGATTCAGATCAAAAATCAATCCTATATGACCTACAGTTTTGTCAATAATATTGAAGCCCATTCCGATAATAACCCCTATCATCATCCTTGCACCCACACTAACGCCTCGTTTAATACCGATAACAAAGGGCGCGGATAATAACAACATAACAAAAGTAACCAGAGGATTGACTATACGCCCCCAAAAAGCCAGCTCAAACGCATGGGATTTCTGATGATTTTTCTTTAAAAAACTAACATAACCGGCCAAGTCATATAACGATAAATTATTTGGACTGACCACAACAAGTTTCAATAAATTGGGAACGATCGATGATTTCCAAAGTTCGTTTTCTTGTGTACTTGCCTGCATTTGTTGTGTTGAAATTTCCGATTTCTTGATGTTTTTCATCTTCCATTGCTGTTTACCCAGAAATACGGCCTCATCTGCATGCGTAACCTGATGTAAATGTTGTTGATCATCTACTTCATAGATACTGATATCCGCCAAATTACCGTCATCCTCTACTTGCCGAACATTGATAAATTTCTTCCCTTCACGGAGCCAGAGGCCATATTTGGCGTTCATAAGAACCTGCTCATTGCGGGCAGAAACTCTGATCAATCGTGCCATTTGTTCGGTTGCCGGAGCGACGAACTCACCGACAAGTATTGAAAAAATAACTAAAATGGTGCCCGCCAGCATAACCGCTTTAATAATTCCAAAAATAGATAATCCAGCGGCGCGCATAGCAATAAGCTCACGATTATTACCCATCGACCCCAATATAAACAGACTGCCTAATAATGCTGATGCAGGAACCAACTCATAAATAACTCTCGGTGAAGTCAAGGCAATAAAATAAAAAATTTGTTTTAGGCCATACCCTCCGCCCAAATCCTTCAACTCATCACTAAAGGTAAACAAATTAAACAAGGTCAATAATAATAACAGCGCAATAAATGAGCCTTTTAAAACTTCTTTAACGATATAGCCGGTTAAAACATTCACTTAAGACACCTTCCGTGTGACTTTCATAATAAGCCACTGCCATCCATACAATCTTGCCACTAAAAAACCGCCAATCAACAGCAACAGCACATTTACTCCTGAACCGCCCAGCCACGGCGGGATAGTCCCGCTCATCACCCAGCTCTGACTGACACGGATAAGATTTCCATAAGTGAAATAGATTAAAAAGCCCACCAGCATATTTCCGTAAACACCGCCGCGAGGCGCGATCTGCGCTAAAGGAACCGCAATAAAACTTAACAACAATGCTCCCAAAGGAACAGTAAAACGGCGTTGCAATTCGGCAATATAATTTTTCACGTCGGAACCCCATAACAAATCAACAGGAAGTGCTTGCCTGTTAAACGTAGCAGCGGACACTTTTGCTTCTATTCTCACTGCGTATTCAACGAACTGTTCAATCACATAGTTTAAGGTTCCAGGCTGCCCTTGAACACGCTCGCCATTCTCAAAAAAAATGTAGCGGCCGTCAGGCAAGTCTTTCATACGGGCAGCTTCAGCATTAATAATGCTCACAATTCCATTCTGTCTGTTTTGCACAAAAACCTTGTGCATCTTTTTATCAGCAGTGATTTTTTCCACATAAAAAACCAGATCACCCTGACTGTATTCACTAAACTTTCCAGCAGCGATACCCCTCAGGTCAGAAGATTCCTGGTCTTGTTGCATTAACTTATCCACATTGGCTTCCGCCCAGGGTGCGACATACAAAGACAAGCCAACGGCCAACACACTTAAAGGAAAAACCAACAAAAAGACAGCTCGGTAGATGGTCCCTGTTCCGCCCCCCGCCGAAGAAACAGCTGCCATCTCCTGATCTCTATACATTCTGCCCAAAACCATTAACACGGCCATAAAAAGTGCTACCGGCAAAAACTCCACACTGGCTACAATTGTTTTTAGCCCCAGAATTGTCAGTAAAGTATCATTAGACACTTGCCCAGCAATTGCTTCGTCAAGAATCCTGATAAATTTCCGGCTAACAATAATAACCACAATGACCGTCAAAACAGACAGTAGTGTCTTTAGCAGATCCTGGACGATCATTTTGTCCAGGATAGTGACCCGATGACGCCGCCCCATTTTATAGCCTTTTGGCCAATCTGCTTCCAAGCTTGTCTCCCCCAATCAAAATCAATAGATTTGTGTCTCAATACGGCTACCGGCTTTAGCAGAGACAGATAACATCCCTTTAAGGGATATTATTTGTAAAATCGTTCCGCTTTAAATTTGGAAGCCCTCAATTGTATTAGCCTGTATTTTCGGCATATTAAAAATTTTACCACAACAGCGGCGAGTAAAGCCCTCTCGTCACACTTAACAATGCTCATAAGGGATGATAATTTATTAACTTGGACATTATCCTGCAAGAAAGTAATGGCAAGTGGCCCTTATGTCCCCTCTTTCCATGACGACAAATAAGCCTGCTGTTCCTGGCTTAAACTATCAATACTAATATGCATGGCCGCCAGCTTCATTACGGCCACCTGTTGATCAATATCTGCCGGCACGGGGTGTACCATTTTCTCAAGATCTGCACCCTGCTGCCACAGATATGCAATGCTCAACGCCTGATTGGCAAAACTCATATCCATGACCGTTGCCGGATGGCCTTCCGCGGCGGCAAGATTAACCAGCCGTCCTTCTGCCAGCAACCGAATTGTGCGTCCATCTTTAAGCTGATAGGTTTCTACATTGGCACGCGGGCGGTGTTTTTTTACGGTCAGTTTTTCCAGTGCCGGAATATTGATTTCAACATTAAAATGACCGGAATTGGCTATTACGCAGCCATCCTTCATTACATCAAAGTGCGTCTGATCAAGCACGTTTTTGTCGCCGGTTGCAGTAATAATAAAATCCGAAGAGGCGGCAGCCTCCAGCATAGGCATCACACGAAAGCCATCCATCGCGGCTTCCAACGCTTTCAACGGGTCGACTTCGGTTATGATGATATGGGCGCCGTGGCCTTCCGCACGCATGGCGATGCCGCGTCCACACCAGCCGTAGCCTGCAACCGTAAAGGTTTTACCGGCCAGCAATATATTGGTTGCGCGAATAATCCCATCCAGTGTACTTTGACCGGTACCGTAGCGGTTATCAAACAAATGTTTGGTCATGGCATCGTTGACAGCAATCACCGGAAATTTAAGCGCCTTATCCGCTGCCATGGCACGCAACCGGATCACGCCGGTCGTAGTCTCTTCAGTACCGCCGATAACTTCAGCCAATAAATCGCTACGGTTTTTATGCAACTCACTGACCAGGTCGGCGCCATCGTCCATGGTCAGTTGCGGCCGGTGATCCAGTGCTTTGGCGATATGCCGGTAATAGGTGCCGCCATCTTCTCCGCGTATAGCAAAAGTGGGGACATGATAATGCTGCACCAGCGCGGCAGCAACATCATCCTGTGTGCTGAGAGGATTGCTGGCGCATAATACCAGCTCCGCGCCGCCTGCTTTCAGTGTGCGTGCCAGATTAGCTGTCTCGGTGGTAATATGCAGGCAGCCACTGATACGCGCGCCTGCTAATGGCCTTTCTTTGGCAAAACGGTCATGGATTGCACGCAGCACAGGCATTTCGGTAAGTGCCCACTCGACGCGCTCGCGTCCCAGGTCCGCCAGAGAGAGGTCTTTGATGTCATGGTTATTATTCATCATGGTCTTGATAATGGATCTTTAGTTTCAATGAGAGGAATTATTTCTTTAGTAATAAAAAAACACATTTGAGCATTTACATTTTGTGGCAGCGGTTTTAGCCACGTTCTTCGCGGCTAAAGCCGTTCCCGCGATAATTCCTTATATCCAGGTTATTTAGTTATAGCTCTTTAACCTAATGGCGGTGAGGGTTAAGATGGTCTTTGTGGGGCATTTCCATGTCATGCTCACCGGTAAGCGGTACAAAGCTCACGCCAAGAATCTTTTGCATTTCGATTTCGCCATTTGCTTTTTTTTCTACAACCATCAACTCCTGATAACTATATGGCAAACCGACAGGTATGACCAGGCGAGCGCCTGTTTGTAATTGATCGATCAAGGGCTGAGGTATATGAGGTGCCGCGGCGGTGACGATAACACCATCATAAGGGGCATGTTCCGGCCAGCCGAAATAGCCGTCGTCGTTGCGAACTACTACATTGTCATAGCCCAGTTTGTTGAGACGCTTAAGTGCTGTTTTGGCCAGATCTTCAATTATTTCAACGGAGTAAACCTGTTTTACCAACTGGGAGAGAATAGCCGCTTGATAACCGGAGCCGGTACCGACTTCCAGAATAATATCAGCCGGTTTCGTATCCAATAAGTCGCTCATCAAGGCAACAATATAGGGCTGCGATATGGTTTGTCCTGAACCGATGGGTGCCGGGCCGTTATCGTAAGCGCAGTACCGTAAATCCGCAGGTAAAAACTCATGCCGCGGCACTTGTTTCATTGCCGCCATAACCCTGCCATCCAATGAATTTTTGCCGATGAGATAGCTGGTCAATTGAACTTCCATTTCAATATCACTCAGCATACGTTGCATATCATTTTTCATTTGTTATTCTCCGAGGCTATTCACGCTCAAAGCCTGGCGTAACTGAATATCCTGAAGTTTAACTTCCGGAGCTTTTTGCGCTATGGTCAGGTTTTTCTAAAAACACATTGTAAAACTAAAATTCCAATATAACATTGAGTAAATATCAATTGAGGACTAAGGGCGCTATAAATGAAAGCAATGGTAATAAAAAGGCTCTGTAACCTTACAGAAAACCAGAGGCCTCTGGAGCTTATGGAACTGCCTGTTCCTGTTCCCGGTGATGGAGAAATTCTGCTTAAGGTTTCAGCATGCGGGGTTTGTCATACCGAGCTGGATGAAATAGAGGGGCGCACTCCACCCTCGCAGTTACCGGTCGTTCCCGGTCATCAAGTAGTAGGCCGGGTTGAAGCCGTGGGCCATAAAGTAAGGGACATGAAAATAGGCGACCGGCTTGGCGTCGCTTGGATTTTCTCTGCTTGTGGAATATGCAAATTCTGTCTGGCAGGCAATGAAAACCTGTGCCAGTCTTTCGAGGCGACTGGTCGTGATGCCAATGGCGGCTATGCCCACTATATGACCGTTGCAGAAAGTTTCACTTATACAATTCCCGATGTCTTCTCAGACACAGAAGCCGCTCCCTTGCTTTGTGCCGGTGCAATCGGCTACCGGTCGCTACGATTAACAGGGCTAAAAGACGGACAGCGGCTCGGCTTGACAGGCTTTGGCGCATCAGGTCATCTGGTTTTAAAAATGGTCAAATACAAATATCCGGATACCGAAGTTTATGTTTTTGCCCGAAGCACAGAAGAAAGAGCATTTGCCAAGGAACTGGGCGCTGTTTGGGCAGGCGATACCACTGAAAATGCGCCGCATAAACTGGATTGTATTATTGATACGACGCCGGCATGGGAGCCCATCGTAGAGGCTTTGGCGAATCTGGAATCGGGCGGGAGGCTGGTGATTAATGCGATCCGCAAAGAGGGCGACAAGCAAAGCCTGTTAAAGTTGGATTATCCGGCTCACCTGTGGCTGGAAAAGGAGATAAAAAGCGTCGCCAACATTACCCGTAGTGATGTAAAGGAGTTTTTGAACCTGGCGGCTGAAATGAATCTCAAACCAGAGGTTCAGGTATTTGCATTGGAGCAGGCAAACGAAGCGTTGCTTGAATTGAAGACTGGAAAGATTCGCGGTGCCAAGGTGTTGAAAATAAATTAGAGTGTAATAGTTCAGTTTTTAACCTGTTAGTCTTGGGAGTTTTTGGGGAGATTTTTTAAATCCCCCCTCAATCCGCTTTTTCAAAGGCGTAGGTGAGTACACGCAAAAAAACTTGACTTCATTCAGACATCACCGCCTTTAGGGATGAGTGGCCGTGATTGGCCGCTGTGTTTAGCAACAATTACCACCCGCTGCTACCGATTCGCCCTGCGGTCCCGGCGTACAGTCAAACAGGCCAAAGTGCGTGGTTTTATCACCCCATACCGCGAAATGAGTTGCATAACGGCTTCCCGCCAGCATATCAGTCGAGTTACCACAAACACGCAAGGGTCGCCCCGTTTCGAAATGGTGATGGTCATCCAAATCGAAAGCATGCGGATGTTCCGGGATTGTGCCGAGGTAGCGCGCCACTTGTCCGTAATCTTCGCAGCGATCTTCCAGCGGCATCTTGAATGCACGCACCGTAACAGAACGGAACTTCACCATACCGATTTTGGCGGCCACCTCAGGATCATCGAGAGTAATGGCGCTTTGCTTGACTGTGCGTACGTCGAGGCAACCCAGATCAGACAAGGTGCGGCGAAAGTCCCCCCAATACATGGCGCCGCCCAGGCATTCGCCAAGCAGCACCGGATCATTACGCAAGGTCCCCGGAATACGGCGGTCAGCGAACACATCCGAGAAATACAGCTCACCGCCTGGTTTCAGGACGCGGAAAATTTCAGCCATCACCTGCGTTTTTTCAGGTGACAAATTGATAACGCAATTGGAAACCACCACATCGATGGAATTATCGGCAATGCCCAGTGTGGCCAGATTTTCAATATGACCGTACAGAAATTCCACGTTGGAGTTTTTATAGCCAAACCGTTGCGCGTGCCAGTCGCGGTGGCGAGTGGCAATTTCCAGTTGCTCCGGTGTCATATCCACGCCGATCACGCGACCCTCTTCGCCAACCAGTTTTGACAGTAGATAACAATCGCGCCCTGAACCGCAACCTAAATCCAAGACTGTACAGCCCCTCAGGGCGGGCGGAAGTGGCGAACCGCATCCATAGAAGCGTTCCACCACTTCAGGATGCAGCTCTGCAATCAGCATCTTGAGGTGAGCGGGGACCGCGTCGATGCTGCAACAGGCGCTGGTTTTCAAATCGTTACTCGATTGCAACACTTGTCCATAGTAGTGACGTACGGATTCACTGATTTCGATGATGTTGCTCATATTTTCCTCTCTTTGGGTTATGTCGTATCATTTTAGCGGGCAATCCATAACGTTGACAATCCTTACTGGCTCCCTGTAAAGTCCTTTTTGCCTAATTCCAGGCCGTTATGCCGCAAGATGGCATAAGCCGTTGTGATGTGGAAATAGAAATTGGGAAGCACAAAATTTAGCAGGTAAGGCTGACCTAAAAAAACTGTATCTTTGCCGTGCATTGTTAGCGTGACCGTTCGCTCTTCGCTGCCGTTAATTTGCTCAGCGCTTACACTTTGCAAAAAAGCGACGGTCTTGGCAATACGCGCCTGCAAATCGGGAAATGTGGATTCGTTATCCTCATAGCTTGGCACTTCGATGCCGGCAAGGCGGGCAGCGCAACCTTTCACCACATCGGTCGCAATTTGAATTTGCCGGCTAAGCGGATACATATCGGGGGCCAAACGCGCGTTGATAAAAACCGCCGGATCGATTTTCTTCGCTTCGGCATGCGCGGCGGCTTTATCGAGTATCACCGATAAATTTCCCAGCATACGGATAAAAACAGGGATAGAGGCTTGGTACATGGACAGTGACATACAATTTACTCCGTTGAATAGGGGATTACTTTAGGAATGTGCATGAAAATAATTTCAACTTCTTACTCCCTCTCCCTCCGGGAGAGGGTTGGGGAGAGGGGAATAATACTCAAGTTATTTTCATCTCTTATTAATTCTTCAGTGAGAACTATAACACAAGAAAATCTTCAAGTTGTTGCAAGGTGAAGGCTTGCCCTGCCGCAAGAGCTTTATCTTCAGAGGTGTTATAGCCCCACAGCGCAAATATCAGCTTAACACTCGCAAGCTCATCGGTTTTCAAAACATTCAACAGCGTCGGCAACCGGTCCTCAACAAAATAAATCGTTTCGTTGGGATGAGTTTTTAAAAGCCCCTTTAAAACCTCAACCTTGCTCATATTGCGATCCAGACCGAAAATCCGCTCGTCCGCCAATTCAATCGCATTGGCTTTCAAAATTTGTTTAACGAAGCGCTCCTGCTTGGTGGTGACGACATACCAGGGATATTGTTGTCCCAACTTCTGCAACTTGGCAGCTACGCCGTCAAACAACGGATTCATATTCACCCAGTCGGCCAAGCCGTTAGCAATCCAGACATCCCGTGTTTCCCCGAACAGTTTTTTCATGCCGTCAACGGTGACTTGGGCTTCTTTTAACAAGGCCTGGATTTTGTCGCCATAGCCGCTTTCAATCGATTCGATGGTCTCCCCCAGTTGGAGCAGGCGCATAGCCAATATGGCTTCGTAGCCGGTTTCTATGTTCGGCCTGATTAACCGTAATCGATCAATCATCGCTTGAGGAACCACCACGGGCATGTCTTTCCAAATACTGCCGGCCGCTTTCCAGCCCGTTATCGCCGTTTCCACCGCGCTGTCGCAGATAACGCCATCAAAATCGAGTGCATAAATAATCGAGTTGTTCATTTTGGTTTTAACAATTGATAAGTAGGATGAAGTGACCCATTGTAACCCGCTGAAAGACTAATCTGAATCAGCACACTTAATGACCGATACGGCTATAGATGCTTTTTTTTAAGTTTATTGTAAAGACTTTAACGAATCCAACAAAGTACTGACCTGCTTCATGTGTCAGTTCAAATAAATGTAAATCGGGTAGAGAACACAATACCATAATGAATTTGCCAAATTTATTATGTAAGGTTAATTAAATATATGTTGCCGGTAATTCTGATACTCTACAATCTATAAAAACAATACTTAATCAACTGAATTAACCCGGGATATTCATGTGCGCAATTATTCTTAATTCCAGAATTTTTCTGGTATTGCTGTTTGTCTCTGTCAGCGGATACGCCTATGGAGACTTCGGCGAACTTTCAAGTATTGCAGACAGCCTCGGATTCAAGCAAGAGGATGAGAAAAAACTGTTGTCCGGGGAAATCATGACGGCTAATCTACCCGAAACTACAGATAAAATGCTGGCGGAATCGTTTGCCCTCTACGCGCCTATGTATACATATAAAATCGGCGACCTTGTGTTTTCCGAGCGCGTCTTTGCAGCCGATACCAATGTGATTGCTTCAGGCCGTATTGATCCGCTTAAAATTGAAACGAGTTTATCTAAAGCAAAATTTACGTCTGCGGACGCAGACGAACTTAAGCTACTGAAAATTTTTACGGGAGGCGATAACTTCAACCTGTCATCCGAAGAAATTGCCCTGCTCAGAACGGCCATAACCTCCGGGCAAACTTCGGCCAATGCTCTGTCCAAGGTTTACCGTCATATTCTGGCCGGGCGCATGAAAGCCTATCTTAAAGCGGGTATACTTGGGGTTGCATCGTATGATCGCGGCAAGGGAAACAAAACCAGCGTGGCGAACGATTTAGAAGCCATGACCAAGGCCTCGAAGCTTCTGTCCAAGGATACACCCGGACTCTACCGTACTTTCCTGGACTATCCTAAAGATCAGTCGCTACACATTGAGCATGGTTTCTTCTGGGTTAAGAGAAAAATTCAAAAGCGTCCGGCCTTCGTGCTGGAACACCGCATTTTAGAGCGCGGCCCTGCGAGTCTAACCATACTGAGACGAGAGTTTTTTGTGGGGCATTCATACAATGCCGCTCAGGCGATATCAGGCGCTTACACCATATCCAACAAGGGCACCCTTATCTTCTCGACTATTCGAAGCTCAAGTGATCAGGTGGCTGGTTCACTAAGCGGAACGCGTCACATCATAGCCAGGAAAATGATGCGCAATGAAATTGTCGCTCGCTTCAAAAATTTGCGCAAACGCTTTGCCAAATAAGGCAAGGCAATCGCACTGTCACAGATACCGCCGTCAAAATCGAGCGCATAAATAATCGAGTTGTTCATTTTGGCTTTAACAATTGATAAGCTAGGATGAAGTGACCCCTTGTAGCCCGCTGACAGTCTAATCTGAATCAGCACAATAATGACCGATACGGCTATAGATGCTTGCTTTCAAGTTTATTGTAAGAATGGTTTTATCGAATCCCACAAAATACTGCACTTGCATCAGGTGTCAGCTCAAATGAATGAAAATAGGGTTGAGAGTGCATTATTACAGCGATTTCGCCGAAATTATGTTGTAATGCTTCAAGGGCTAAAGCATAGTCTTCATCATTCAGAAAAATTTCGCTGACACTATTTTTAGTAAAATTTTTGTTGAAATCTGAATTGATCAGATGGAAATCAGATTTTATGATGACCAATCGAGCCTGACCATTTTGACTTTGTTAAGCGCTCATATGCTAAGAGTGAAATTTTTATTTTCCTACGATCATCAAGGTATGGTCAAAATTTAATTATGGATGGAAGATGCCAAATGCCAGAAGATTTCAATTTTTTTAAAAAATGTGAAGATTGTCAAAACCTAATACTTTTTGTTCATGGGATTACTGGTGATTCCACAACGTGGAAAAACGCCAATGGTAACTTCTTTCCTCAGTTATTATTAGATAACTCAAATTATATTGCTGAGAATTTTGACATTGCCACATATGAATACTTTACGGCATTAACAGACCTCTTTGCTGCAAGTAAAGAGAAATATAGATTTTTTAAGGACTTAATAAAAAGTAAAACTCACAAGAAAGAAAAAAACTTAGAAATACAGGAATTGGCGAATAATTTGAGTAATCACCTTAGATTTACTTTAGGCCAATATGAAAATATCTATGTTATCGCTCATAGTATGGGGGGACTAATAACTAAAGCATTAATTACAAATGAGTTAAAGGAAAAAGGATATACGAAAATAAAATTCTTTGCATCATTAGCCGTTCCTCATTTGGGCGCAGAAAAAGCAACATTGGGTATTTTAATCAGTAACAATCTTCAAATTGATAATCTTAGGCCCGTATGTGATTTTATCGGACAACTAAATGAGAAATGGATAAAGCTAGAGAATAAGCCGACTACAAAATATTTTTATGGTAGCTATGATCCACACGTCACTAAAGCAAGTGCTTGTGCAATCGAAAAAGATGATAAAGATGTTATTAGTGTTGCAGAAGATCACAACTCAATTTCAAAGCCTGAAAATGCAAACAGTATCGTTGTAATAGCAATTATTAAATTTATTGAAGACGTACACCGAGTTATTCAATTAGAGGATAAATTAAGCTACCAAAAATTAGACTCTCAATCACAATATGACGATGAGTTATTTGTAATCAAGTTAATTGTTGCACAAATTGACGATGATTCTACACACAATGCAAAAGAGTTATTTTTAAATGCTGAATATACTCGTAAGTTATTAAAATCGAAATATGATAAAAAACGATTTGAGGAACTTTTCGATAATATTCGTCAACTCTACAGGGATAGTTATGACCAATTTTTAGCAGAAAAACACGAAAATTCTGGTTTGTTATTAGCAGAAGTTCATAGAAAGATTACTGAAGAGGATTCAAGGCTACTTAAAAGCATGATTCCTACCATTAAGGTTTTCCATAAGAAAGGCATGTTGCATCAACTCGCAAACGATGAAAATTCTGATATTTGGTGGAGAAGAGAAAAAACCTTAATGAAATCGCAGGGAGAATAAATATGCCCTTGCCATTTTTAGAGCCTGATAATGAAATCTATGTGAACTTAGGCATAGTGATGATTATCGTAGCAAGCCTGTCAGTAACACAAAGAGGAAAATTGACCTTAAATAATGGAAAACTTCATATTTTCATGTACCTTGTGAAGAATCCTGTTGTTTTGAATAAAGTTCTCAATATTCAAGGCAAGGACAGTATGATATTGAAACAAAGAGATAGTTACTCACTTAACACAATCTCACCAAATTTAGACACTCTTTTTGATAGAGAACTAATGAAAGCCCTAATCACTATCTTGGTAGCAAAAAAATTGCTACAAGTTGAGTATAAAAAAAATGAGGGCTTCTTTTACACCCTCAATGAAATTGGAAGAGACTTAGCAAACAATCTACAAAATGATTTTTTTGCAGAAATTTGGTTCTATTGCAAAAAAATGTCTGCCTTACAAAGTCTTAGTGAATCAAAGCTAAACCAATCATTAAATCAGATTATGAGGAAGGAAGGATAAAGTGAATATTAGTATCCTGATTAATCAGTTGGTTGTTGTAGGCATAAGAAAAAACTACACAGTTAATTTTAATCCTGGCGTCAATATCATATATGGCGATTCTGCGACAGGAAAGTCTAGCATCTTAAATCTAATTGATTATTTATTAGGAGCAAAAAAATTTAATTCTTACCCTGAAATTGACGCTGTAGCTAGATATGCTGCTCTTGATGTTGAGTTGAATAATGTACGCTATACAATTAAAAGAGACATCTTTGATGCAGAAAAAACAATTGAAGTTTATCAATGTTCTTTTAATGAAATAGAAGAATATCCCTGTAAAAAATATACTCCAAGATTCAAGCAAATCTCTGATTATGAGTTTTTTTCTGAGTTTATTTTTAATGCGCTAAACCTTACCAATATAAAAATAAAGGACTCGCCATCAAAGGATGATTCAAACCTTAGTCGCTTGAGTTTTAGAGACATTATTAAATATTGTTATATTGACCAAGATGACTTGGGAAGTAAGAGATTTCTGGATCGAGGTGATTATGTATTAGAAGCGAAAAACACACAGGTTTTTAAATATATTTTTAATGCGCTGGATAGCCAGATTTCCGAATTAGATCAAGAAATATCTTTAAAAACTAAAGAGAAGTCGGTTATTGAAAAAAAGTATCAGAGTGTTTCTGAATTTCTTAGAGAGTCTGACTTTGGCAGTATGCAGGGTATTGACGAGGAAGTAACAAGGATTGATGGACAACTCATTGCGATAAAAAAGAAATTTCAGTAATAAACAACAGAGCTATAGCAGACAATGAAATTTATCGAGCTATAAAATCCGCACTGGAGGAATTAGAGCTAGAAGTTAGAAAGAAAGAACAAGTTATTTCTGACTACGCAGTTAAAATCGAGCAATTCACAAGGTTAAAAAACGACTATTTATTAGACATTGCAAAATTCAAGTCATCACTCGAAGCGCAGGAAATAATTGGCAAAGTATCGGATGAAATTCAATTATGCCCTGTATGTGACAATACTCTTCGCGTTGAAGAAGCAAAAGATAAGTTCGATATTCCCAGCGCAGAAAAAATAAATCAAGAAATAAACTCCTTAAGACATCGAATGAGGGATGTTGAAAATTTTGTTAATGAGCATAGAAAAGCTTGGGAATTAGAAAGTGTACGTTTAAAGGAATTAGTTAGCCATAAAAACAAAGCCCGTGAAGCATTTGATTTACAAACAAAAGATATATTATCTCCATATATTTCTGAACGCGATACTTTCGTTTCAAAATTGGCTTCATTAGAACAGAGAAGAATCGAACTTGTGTCTAGGCTTAGAATACGCAATCAACATAGACTACTTGATAAAAATAGAGAAACACTTGAAATTGAAATCTCCTCTCTTCAAGAGAAGTTAAATAAATTAAAAAGCGAAGCACCATCGTTAGTCAAAATTACCTCCTCAATGGCTGATAATCTCCAAGATTATCTCAGTTATGTGAATATAAAAGACCCTTCAGGAATTTCGCTAAGCGAGAAAAAGTTTTTTCCTGTGGTTCGTGGCATTGAATATCAGAATATTACTTCTGGTGGACTAAGAACGATCACCTGTATTGGCTATTTGTGCTCTTTTCTTCGTGAATTTTTAATCACCGAAATGAATTATCCTCCTTTCCTCATGATAGATACGGTTGGCAAGTATCTAGGAAAAACACAAGACAAATACCAGGAGGAAACCTCCGAAAAAGATGATTTATCAGAAAGTGTTTCTGATCCATCTAAGTATCAAAATATATTCGAGTACATCATCAATCTATCTGAGCAGTTTGAGTTGAAACAGAAAACATGCCAAATAATTTTAGTTGATAATGATGTCCCGCAAGGAATCATAGATGAAGTATCAGGTTTTATTGTTGCTCATTTCAGTTCTGAACGTAGAAATGGTTTGCCAGTCGGTTTTATTGATGATGCTGATCTATATGAACAATAAAGTAATTTTATTTTTCTAAGATAGCCAAGATTTGCATCACCTATCTTTTTGGAGATCAGTAAACTCCTTTTTAATACCATACAACTGTCTTACGGTCCTATTGTTATATGTCAGCAAAAAGCCTGCATGAAATAACGAGGAATGCTGGAGAATTCATACCACACTCTAATTTCTTACGAGTTCAAACCGAGAAGACAAACTCAATATTTCCAGGGAGCGTATGTTTTATAATCTGCCTTAATTCATTTTTCGAGACAACCACATGGTAAACCAGCCCCACGTTATCATCATTGCTGGGCCCAATGGCGCGGGTAAATCGACGACTGCGCCGCATTTATTAAGAGACCTTATGGGCGTAACCGAGTTTGTTAATGCCGATGTCATTGCTCAAGGTTTATCTGCTTTTGCAACGGAGGCGGTAGCTTTTCAGGCTGGACGAATTATGCTTAACCGCTTACACCAATTGGCTAATAAACGCAGTAACTTTGCTTTTGAAACCACGTTAGCGACCCGCAGTTATGCTGCTTTTTTGCAGAAATTAAAAGCTCAGGGTTATCGCATTTATCTGGTTTTTCTCTGGTTGCCCAGCCCCGAGCTGTCGATTGCGCGGGTGGCAGAACGTGTCCGTAGCGGCGGTCATTTTGTGCCGGATGCTGTGGTCTACAGGCGTTATCAGCGAGGCTTGAGCAATCT
>JBBQCU010000010.1:0-18756 GCA_038319065.1 Methylococcales bacterium | reverse complement strand
AGTGCAACCGGTTGCAATCAGGCCCCGGGCGTTTCCTGTGGGCCAGCTGAATATTTTTCTTTCAGCCAGTTAATTGAAGTTGCCGGCAAACGCGGCTTGCGCATAGAAAGCAGCGGCTTTGCCACTCAGGCGGCGGAAAGCGATTTTCGGGATGCCGTGCGGATTTTTTCCAATATGGTCAGGGATGCTTACTATGATCTACTTCTCGCGCAGAAAAATCGCTGGCTGGCGCAGGAAATTGTCGACCATTACCAGATCATTACTCAAGCCAATAGCCTGCGCTTAAAAAGCGGTGATATATCCGAGTCCGATTTCCTGCGCGTCAAAATGGAAGCATTGCGCGCGGAATCCGATCTGGATAATGCGCAAACGGCGGTGGAGCAGGCACAAGCCAATTTGGCGGTGGTTCTGCGTTGGCCGGATAAGAGTCTGCAATTCGAAGCCAAAGACCAATGGCCGGAAATTCAGGAGATAGGACAGAAGCTTCCCAAAGAAGAGTTGATCAGCAAAGCCTTGCAGCTACGTCCTGATTTACAGGCCGATAAACAACGTGCCGAGCAAGCGGATAAGGAACTGGAGCTGGCGCGCCGCCTTAAATACCCCGATGTCACCGTTACTGCCGGTTATGCGCGAGATCCCAGCAACAACGCCTTAAATTCGGGCTTCGTCGGTCTCAGTGTGCCGTTGCCGTTATTTTATCAATACAAGGGCGAATCCGATAAGGCCGCAGTCAATTTAAACCAGAGCCGGCTTGCCGCAGAACAGACAGAGCTGGCCATTCGTAACGATGTCGTTAGCGCCGTGGCAACCTGGAATAGCACCGATAAAATACTGCAACGGTTCAAGGAAGGTTTAATGGAAGATGCGAAAGCGGTCCGCGACAGCTCCGAACTGGCCTACAGCAAAGGGGCAACCAGTGTGCTGGACTTTATCGAAGCCCAGCGCAGTTATAAAAATGTGATGCGCGATTACTATGCGGCGTTGATTAACCACGCCAACGCTTATTACGACTTGGCAAAGTCGCTGGGTTTAGAATTGAAAAGTGATAAAACGCCTGCCGCTCTTAACTATCAGAATCATGATGATACAAAATAAAAGCAAAAAACAATTTTTATACTGTCTGCTGATGACGGCGTTATTAACGGCTTGTTCCGATTCATCCGACCAGCCCAAGCAGACGGTTCCGGAGCCGCCCAAAGTGACCGGAGAAGTTTATCTGAAACCCGATTCTCCGAAAAAAGCCTACGTCAAAACCGCCATCCTGAAAAAGACCCAGCGCCCTTTGATGGAGCCGTTGGCAGGAAAAATCGCCTATAACGAAAGCGTGACCTCGCGTATCAGTTCTCCGGTTGCTGGCCGCGTTATTAACATTCCAGCTGCGCTTGGCGCCCAGGTTCAAAACGGCACGACATTGCTGGAACTGGATAGCCCTGATGTTGCCGCTGCCGAAGCCGATTATGCAAAAGCGCAAGCGGATTTAACCCTGGCCAAAAAAGCCTTTAATCGCCAACAAGAGCTTTATGCCGGCAAAGCCGTTGCTCTAAAAGAACTTGAGCAGGCGCAAGACAATTTTAATGCAGCCCGCAGCGAAGTCCAGCGTACCTTGAATCGTTTGAAAAACCTGCACATAACCGCACGGCAAAGTGATGGCCGTTTCGCTTTACGTTCGCCAATTTCCGGCATCGTAGTAGAACGCAACGTCAATCCGGGCATGGAGGTGCGCCCCGACCGCGATGAGCCTTTATTTGTGGTTTCCGATATTAAGAGATTAACGCTGCTGATGGAAGTCTTCGAAGTCAATCTCGACAAAATCAAGTTGGGACAGAAACTGTTGATTTCGGTGCCGGCTTATCCGGGTGAAACTTTTCCAGCCACGGTGTATTACATCGGCCAGTTGCTGGACGAGCAAACGCGGACCGTCCAGGTGCGTTGTGAACTGCCCAATCTTGACAGCCGTTTATTACCCGGCATGTACGCCACCATCAACGTAGAAAGTGGTCCTGGTGATCAGGCCTTTGTGATTCCGCTGACGGCGGTTTTTACCGAAGGCAATGCCGATTACGTATTTATAGAACTCGACGAAAATCACTATCAACAGCGTCCTGTTGAAATTGGCCTGCGGCTTAAAGATAAAGCCGTTATAACGCGAGGACTACAAGCTGGCGAGCATCTGGTGACTGAAGGCGCATTAATGCTGCGCGCCGAAGAAGAAGTTGAAACCGGCACCACCAATCCATAACAAAACGCGGGAGTTACCAACATGATTGAACGCATCATCGCGTTTTGCTTGCAGCAGCGGCTAATGGTCATCGGCGCTACGCTGGCGATTGCTGTTTCCGGCATTATCGCCTTTGAAAACCTGCCGGTGCAGGCTTTTCCCGACGTGCAAAACGTTTTTGTCCAGGTGGTAACCCAATATCCCGGCCAGGCGCCGGAAGAAGTGGAAAAACTGATTTCATTGCCGATTGAACGGGTGATGAATGGCTTGCCTCATTTGATGAACATGCGTTCGGTGTCGATATTCGGCCTATCGGTGGTGACGCTGACTTTCGACGACAGCGCCGAGGATTACTTCTCCAGGCAGCAAGTCTTGGAAAGGCTGCAAAACGCGGATATTCCCAGTGACGCCAAACCTCAACTCGGGCCATTGTCGACCGGTGTCGGGGAAATTTTGCGCTATGTCATCGATGCCAAACATTTACCGCTGATTGAACAGCGCGCCCTTCAGGACTGGGTAATAGAGCCGCGGCTACGCTCGGTGCAAGGCGTAGCCGATGTGGTTGGCTTCGGCGGCGGCATCAAGGAGTACAAGGTTTCCGCCAAACCGGATCGTTTGAAAAATTATCGCATCACTCTCAATCAGGTATTCGACGCGATCGCCGCAAATAATACCAATACCGGAGGCGGCTATATCGAACATGGCGACGAAGCCCTGGTGGTAAGGGGCGTCGGTTTGTTGAAGTCTGCCGAGGAAATCGGCGAGATCGTCATCACTACTAATAACGGGGTGCCGATCAGGATTAAGGATGTCGCTGACATTAGCATAGGCCCGCAGCCGCGCACCGGCATAGTCGCCATGAACCAGCGCGACGATGTGGTCGAGGGCATCGTGTTGCTGATTAAAGGCCGCGACGCTGTCATTGTGCTGGCCGGTGTTAAACAGAAAATCCAGGAACTCAACGAATTTGGCCTGCCGCCCGGCGTCAAAATCAAACCGATTTATGATCGTACTCTACTGGTTGACCATACCATTCATACCGTCGAACACAACATGATCGAAGGTGCGGCTTTGATCATGATTATCCTGCTGGTCTTCTTGCGGCGTTTTTTGGCGGCACTTCTGATAACCTTGATTATCCCACTGTCGCTGTTGTTCGCTTTTATTTTGGTCGATCTCGGCGGTATTTCCGCCAACCTGATTTCGCTGGGCGCCATCGACTTCGGAATCATCGTCGACAGCGCCGTAGTCTTGGTCGAGGCGGTCATGGTGCAGGTGACTCTGGATTTACAGCGTAATGCCGATATTAGCCATCTGCGGCAAACGCTGCTGATTACGGCGAAGGAAATGGGACGGCCTATTTTGTTTTCAAAAGCCATTATCATCATCGCTTTTTTGCCGATATTTACTTTCCAGCGGGTGGAAGCCAAAATTTTCTCGCCAATGGCTTTTACCCTCAGCTTTGCGTTGGTGGCATCGATGCTGTTCAGCTTGACTTTTGTGCCGGCGATGCTGACTTATCTATTGGGACCCAATCTTGCTGAACGCCATAATACCCTGGTTCACGGCATGGAACACCACTACCGCAAGCTTCTCGAGCGGGTGCTCAAACATGCCCGCACCGTCTTTATTTCGGGGGTAGCGGCATTGCTGTTGAGTTTCATGACGGTGCGTTTTATCGGCACGGAGTTCATGCCCAAGCTCGATGAAGGTAATATCTGGTTGACCATCACTTTGCCGACCCCGGTATCGCTGACGACCGCCAAGGAGCTTGAGCGCAAGGTACGCGATAAACTGGAAGCATTTCCCGAAGCCAAAATGGTGCTAACCCAGCTGGGCCGTCCGGAGGACGGTACCGATCCCAAGGGTTTTAACAATCTTGAGGTATTGATCGATCTCACTCCTAAAGACACCTGGCGCTATAAGAAAAAGGATGAACTGGTGCAGGCGATGAACAAGGAACTGGCCATATTTCCGGGAATTCTCACCAACTTTTCCCAGGTTATTCAGGATAACGTCGAAGAAGCCATTTCCGGGGTTAAAGGTGAAATTGCCATCAAAGTATTCGGCAGTGATTTGCAAACCCTGCAGGACAAAGCCAATCAAATCACGCATATTCTTGCTTCAATTCAGGGCGCTACCGATGTCGCGGCAGAGCAGCAAGCAGGTCTGGCGCAAGTGATCGTTGAGATCGACCGTGCCAAGGTTTCCCGTTACGGCATCAATGTTGCCGATGTCGAAAAAGTGATGGAAATCGGCATGGGTGGCAAGGCGGCCTCGCAATTTCTGGAAGGTGAGCAACGCTTCGACATCACTTTGCGTTATGAAGAAAATGCCCGTAATTCGGTAGGGGGCCTGGAAAGTTTGACCGTTCCAACTCCCGATGGGCAGCGCATTCCCCTGTCGGAGCTGGCCACGATTAAAATCAATCAGGGCGCTTCCAGGATCAGTCGCGAAGACAACATGCGCAGAATTGCCATTAAAGCTAATCTGATCAACCGCGATCAAGGCAGCTTTGTCGCCGAGGCCCAGCAAAAAGTTGCGGCCCAGGTGGATCTGCCTCCCGGTTACCATATTGTCTGGAGCGGCCAGTTCGAAAACCAGCAGCGGGCGATGAAGCGCTTGTCGATCATCGTGCCGATCAGTCTGGGACTGATCTTCGTGCTGTTATTCTGGGCTTTCATGTCGGTTAAGAATGCACTGCTGATCGTTATGAATGTGCCTTTCGCGATGATCGGCGGTATTTTGATTTTGTTGGCTACCGGGATTAATCTCAGCGTATCGGCGGCAGTCGGTTTTATCGCGCTGTTCGGCATTGCCGTGCAAAACGGCGTAATTCTGGTTTCGCAATTGAATAAACTGCGCAGGGAAGGCCAGTCGCTGCACGATGCTGTTGTCAATGGCTCCGTAAGCCGTCTCAGACCGGTAGTGATGACTGCGCTGATGGCGATGCTGGGCCTGTTTCCTGCCGCGCTCTCGACCAGTGTCGGTTCGGAAACGGCAAAACCTTTCGCCGTGGTAATTATCGGCGGATTAATGACCGCAACCCTCTTGACTTTGACACTGCTACCGGCGCTGTACCGCTATTTTGCTGAACCTGACGAACCTTAAAGGAAAAACATGAAAGAAATCCGCGCCTTTATCCAGCCCCACAAGCTCAGCCATGTAACAGTGGCATTGATGGAAATTCCGGGTTTTCCAGGCATGACGGTCATGAATTGCGATGGTTTTGGGCGTGAACATACCGATCACACGCAGGATTACAAGACATTCCTGCCCCGAAAGCGTCTTGAAATTTTCGCACCCGACAGTTTGGTGGAAATCATTTTTAATACCATTATGCGAACTGCCCATAGTGGCCGGCATGGCGACGGCAAAGTGTATATTATCGATACGCTTGAGGGCGGCCGTATCAGTACCGGTGAAAGAGCTTCCGATTTGGGGTAGACGAGTTGAAAAAACGAATCGATTGAAATTTCAACACCTAGATTGAGCAACATTAACTATCCATGAACAACAAAAATACAAGCATCAGGCTTCTCTATTTAACACCTTTATTTATGGCAATTCTTTTGCTTATTGCTTGCACCGGCAAATCCGGCAGCTCTGAACACAAACAGACACCAAAAATTCAGATTCAATCCCCGTCCATGGAGCAGACTGATGGGCAAATCATCAAGCCACGTAAAGCGATAATAATCCCAATGGCGTCTCGTCCCTACATTACCGTAGCAACCATTAGTCCCCAAGCCTTTGCAGCAACCGTTCAAGCGCCGGCACGAATTGAATTTCGTGCCAAGGCACTCTCTACCGTAGGTGCGGTTGTTTCCGGGCGTTTGGGTAAAATCGATGTACAAGTTGGCGATCCTGTCAAAGCCGGCGCCCCCCTGGCTACCCTTGAAAGTACAGAGGCTGCGCAAATGCGTTCGGATGTTTTACGCACAAAAGATGAGTTACAGCGTGCGGAAGACCGGGCACGAAGACAGGAACTTATGTTGAAGAGTGGTGTTGGCCTCGAAATTGAACGAAACGAGGCTAACATCATGCTCCGGGAGGCTCGTACCGATTATGTGCGAAGTGTGCAGGCAACCCAGTTGCTAGGCAGCGGCACCGATCAATCGGTAATATTGCGCGCACCTATTAATGGAGTTGTTTTGCGCGTCAATGCTTCGATTGGGACGGCGGTGCAATCCGGTGCTGTCCTTTTTGAACTGGGCGAGCCGGGCGCACTCTGGATTGTTGCAGATGTATTTGAAAATGATTTACCACTGATTGAAAAAGGCGCAAAAGTTGAGTTGCAAATTACCACTTTATCCAAACCCGTCACGGGCCATGTAGTCGCCGTGAGTGCGGCAATGCAGGCTGATCTCAGGCGCGGTGCTGTTTATATTGAGTTGGACAATGCCAATCTGCCTTTAAAACCCGGTATGTTTGCCAGGGCCATGATCGAGGTTGCCGGGCCCAAAAGAATCGTATTACCGACTTCAGCGGTATTGATTAAAGATAAAAATCAGACGGTTGTTTATATAGAAGTGTCCGATGGCGTATTTGAACCGCGCAACGTGCTTATCGGACAAGCACATGATGGCTTTGTCCCAGTATTGGAAGGTCTTAATGCGGGTGAACGTGTTGTGACATCGGGAACTTTATTGCTTGATTCAGAAGCCTCGATGTTGTTATAGGGAACAGACACCATGTTACGAAAACTGATTGAAGGCTGTGTCCACAGACGATTTGCGGTTATTGTGATAACCGTAATTATTACGATTTTTGGTGCGCATGCGTTCATGGAAACCCCTATCGAAGCGTATCCGGATGTTACCAATACACAGGTTACCGTTATCAGCTTAATGCCGGGTTACGCGCCGGAAGAAGTTGAACGACAGGTGACGGTTCCATTGGAACGGGTGTTGAATGGAACACCCGACATGATTCAAATGCGCAGTCAGAGTTTATTCGGCTTGTCTTTGATTACAATTACCTTCGAGGATCATATCGATAGCTTTCATTCGCGGACGGAAATTTCCCAGCGTATTTCCGGGGCCGATTTACCGGCGGATGTTACGCCCGTTCTGGCACCCGATTACACACCACTCGGCGAAATATATAAATTTATCCTGGTTAGTGACCGGCACAACCTGTTTGAATTACGCTCCGAACTGGAGTGGACGGTATCCAAGACACTACGCCAGGTGCCCGGTATCGCGGATGTGTTGTCTTTTGGCGGGTATTACAAGGAAATTCATGTCGAAATTGATCCGGCGCGGGTTGAATCGCTGGGCTTATCGCTGGAAGAGGTTGCCAACGCAATTGAAAAGTCCAATCGTAATGTCGGTGCCGGGTTTATACGTTTTGGCGATCAGGAAATGGTGGTGCGGGGTGTCGGTAATTTAACCTCGCCCGAGGATATTAAAAAAATTGTGCTTAAAAGCCGGGAGGGCACGCCCATCACGGTGGGTGATGTAGCCCGGCTAATTCAGGCAAACACCCCGCGCCGTGGCACTGTCGGGTTGAATGAGCAAAAAGAAGTCGTGGAAGGTATAGCCTTATTGCGGCGGGGTCAAAACCCTTCACGCGTGCTTGATGCCCTGCACGCCAAGGTTGAGGAATTAAATCAAAAAATACTCCCACCGGGCATGCACATTAAGCCCTTTTTGGATCGATCTGCATTAGTCAGTAACACGCTACATACTGTTTTCGATAACCTGCTGCATGGATTTTTGCTAGTGGTCGGTGTGGTTTGGCTTTTTTTACGCAGTATTCGAGGGTCATTAATTGTTGCTGTTGTCATTCCGTTGTCTCTATTGGTTGCGTTTTTTGGGCTGTACCAATTGGGGATGCCCGCCAATCTAATTTCGATGGGGGCAATTGATTTTGGCATCATTCTGGATGGTGCTGTCGTGTTAATGGAAAACGTTATTCATCAGGCATCGCATCAAAAGCCACAAACGCGGCGTGACATGCTGCGACTTATTGCTAATGCCGCATTCGATGTCTCCAAACCGGCCTTTTTTGCCATGTTAATCATCATTGCGGCGTTAATTCCTGTTTTTACCCTTGAGAGGGTGGAAGGGCGGATATTTCGTCCACTGGCGATGACCTACAGTTTTGCCTTGACCGGCGGATTGATGTTTGCGTTGTTTTTAGTGCCGGCACTTTGTGCAGTTTTTATTCAACCTAAACATGCCTTAATCACAGAGCCTGAATTTCTTGAGAAGCTACGGCATTTTTACGCCCGGTTGCTTGGATTCTCTCTACGCCGTCGTGTTCTGGCTATCGGACTGTCGGTTATTTTACTCTTGGCAGGCATCGCCATGGGCTCCAGGCTGGGCACCGAATTTTTGCCGGAATTGGATGAAGGGGATATTCACGTCTTCGTCGAGATGCCGGCCAGTATTTCATTGGATAAAGGGCAAGAAGTTCTGTTGGATATGCGCCGTCGCTTATTAAAATATCCTGAAGTTATGGGCATTCTGAGTCAACAAGGGCGGTCCGAGGATGGCACGGACAACGAAGGTGTGAATATGAGTGAAACGTTTGTCCATCTTAAACCGCGTGATCAATGGCGCAATGGCTGGCATAAAGAACGGTTGGTAGGCGACATGCGTAATTCCCTGGAGGAAATACCCGGGGTGCGATTTAACTTTTCACAGCCGATTAAAGATAACGTCGAAGAAGCCGTTAGCGGGGTACGTGGGAAAGTCGTATTGAAAATTTATGGTCCCGATCTTGAAAAGATGCGTGACACCCTGGAGGAAATTAAAGCTGTATTGATCGGTGTTCCAGGTGTGATTGATTTAGATCTTTATCGTGAATCGCGTGTGCCCCAACTGCAGATCAAACTGGATCGTTCAGCATTGGCTCGCTATGGATTGGACATCGATACCGTTCAGGATACCATTGAAATTGCAATGGCAGGGCGGATTGTTTCGCAATTATGGCAAAATGAACGCCCGGTTCCTATTCGCTTGCGACTGCCGGAGAAAGAGCGAAGCGACAGCGAAAAAATCGGTAATTTGAATGTTGTGAGTCCGTCTGAAACACGCATACCACTTCGGGATTTGGCTGCTATGGAAATTGCCCGCGGCCGTACATCCATTGAACGTGAGGCCAATAGCCGTTATATGGCGCTTAAGTTCAATGTGGAGGGGCGTGATTTGGGTTCGGTCGTGCATGAAGCCATAGAACTGGTCGCGGCGAAAGTAAAAGTACCTGAAGGACATTTTTTGGTTTGGGGCGGCGAATTTGAAAACCAGCAACGTGCAATGGCAAGATTGGGGGTAGTAGTGCCCATAGCCGTGTTGATTGTTTTGGGATTACTGTATACCGCATTGCAATCAGGACGAAGTGCTGCAGCAATCCTGATGGCTACTCCTTTCGCTATGACCGGAGGCGTATTTGCACTATTCATTACCGGTATTCCTTTGTCAGTTAGCGCCGCTATTGGATTCATTGCTCTGCTGGGTCAAGTCTGTTTAATGGGATTGCTTGTTTTGAGCGCAACTGAAGAGATGCGCCGGAATGGCATTGAACTGTTCGAAGCCGTTAGAGAAGGAGCAACCCAACGTTTGCGGGCGGTACTGATGGCTTCATTGTTAGCGTTGCTTGGCCTGATGCCCATGGCACTTTCCACCAGTATCGGCAGTGAAACGCAACGGCCATTTGCCGTAGTGATCGTGGGCGGTATGTTGACGACGTTTTTCGTGGCCATGTTCTTATTGCCTGTTATCTACACGATGGTAACGTCGAAACAGATGTTAACACCCGAAGAGGTTGATGAACTCCTGGATACACAAGTATGAATAAACATGATTTAAAGATTAAATGCAGCCATGGATATATCAAAGTAAGTGTAATCTGCCTGTTATTTTTGCAGAGTCATATCGCATTCAGTGGAGAGCTCGAAATAAAGCAGGAATTGCCTATGGTGGTTTCTATTGGCCAACTCCTGCAAATTGTCCGGGAAAAAAGTCCGCGTTACGCGTTGGCTCGAACTCAAATTGAGAAGGCGCAAGCAGAAGTTGTAGCGGCAGAGGTACTTCCTAACCCCAAACTGAGTTATGGCCGTTTTGATCAAGCGGGTGGACGCTTGAACACGCAGTTTGATGGCCCTTCGCAACAGAATATTACCCTGGAAGTGCCCCTACTGATTGCAGGCCAGCGCGGTGCCCGGAAAATAGCGGCTGAACGCCGCGTGGAAGTATCCGAAGCCGATGTTGAGATCGAATATACGCGTCTGATTCGCGAGACCTGGCGTCTTTTCGTACAACTATTAGCCGGACAGGAACGGGTCGCTACACTGGAAGATGCGCACCGGGAGCTGGAACGCTTAAAAGACATTATTACCGGTAAAGAAAGCGCTGGAACAGCCAGTCGATACGATGTACTGCGTATCACTCAGGAAACTCGAAACCTGGAAACACGTTTGGAAAATGCCCGGACTGAAATGACCGGGGTTGCCGGCGAAATCGGTGTTTTATTGGGATTTCAAAATTGGCAATTGCAGGCTTCCGGCACATTAACGCCAATCGGAACATCAGCGGATTTCGAATCCCTTTGGCGGCTTGCGGAACTGAATAATCCTGAACTTGAAGGCGCTCATCGCGAAACAATTGCCGCCGATGCCGGGCTTGAGCGTGCCCGCCGCGAACGTTGGCCAGTTCCTTCAGTACTCTTTGGAACCGCTTTTACAGATCAGCCCTATGGAAACACCCTCTTCTCGGGATTTTCGGTGGAATTACCCTTATTCGACCGCGGACAGGGTGGAATGGCGAGAGCATCCGCTGAAAAACATGCAGCATCATTGAAGCGTGAATTGCTTCTGGCTGCAACGCGAGAGGAATTGGAACGTTCAATTGAAGTAATGACACAGCGCCGTGTAACTCTCACCAAGTTTGAACATGACGTGCTCGACACCTTGCCAACTATACAACAAATGGCCGAGGATGCTTATCGTTTAGGCAAAACAGGTCTGTTGGAGTTACTGGATTCCACACGCTCAAGAACCGAAATCAAACTGAACCATTTGGAACTTCTAGTGGGTGAAATTGAGGCGGAACTTGATGCCATGATGGCTTCGGGTATCCTGGCCGCCACGGTGGAACAAGCGAAACCATAAATAAGGGAGAAGGAGTGAAGAAGTGCATATCATGTTGCGGGATAACATTTTTATAACGCAAAAAGGGTCAGACTATTTAAGCTGGAAGTGGATTTCAATAATTGTGCTGCTGTACAGTGTATTTACGATTACGACAGCTCAAGCCGATAAAGTCGCCTATCCGGAATTAAATGATCAAGACGAATTTTCACTCATGGGAACATTGTCTGATCTAGGCTTGCATAATTTGCAAGATGAGCGATGGAATGCCTATGGACAAGGGACTTATATTTCAAGCTTTAAACAGGCATTCCCCGCGGCCTATACCAATTTAAACGGAACCCCCAATTCATTATTACCCAAAGCAGAGCGCAGCTTTACGGCAACATTTACTTCTTATTTTGGACTTAAAGCGTGGACAGGCGGAGAATTTTATGCGGCACCGGAAATGATTTCTGAACGGCCGCTTTCCGGCTTAAAAGGATTAGGTGGAAGTATTCAAAACTTCGAGCTTCAAAAAAATGGAACAGCACATGCTACCTGGTATGCGTCGAGAGCCTATTACCGGCAAACAGTATCGTTCGGTGGAACAACGAGTGAAGTTCATTCCGGCCCGATGCAATTAGCAGGCACGCTTGACAGCCGCCGCCTCGTTTTTACAGCCGGTAAACTTAGTGTTATTGATATTTTTGATAAGAATAGCTATGCGGGGGATCTTCGCCATCAATTTCTAAGTATGGCTTTTATGACTAATGCCGCCTATGACTTTGCTGCTGATGCACGTGGCTATTCCTGGGGTCTTGCTGGTGAATATTATTTCGATAAATGGGCGTTCCGTTTCGGCCGATTTGCTACGCCAATTAATCCAAACCAGCTGGCTTTGGATTTTAACATCTACGATTTTTATGGTGATCAGGCAGAAATAGAGCATAAGCATGTTATTAAAGGGCAACCTGGAGCTGTAAGGATTCTGGCTTATAGAAATCGTGAAAACATGGGGCGTTGGAGTGATGCGATTGCGGCATTTCAGGCTGACCCGGCAAAGAATGCGACAACGTGCACTACCTTTAATTATGGATCTGCAAATTCCTCGGCTCCTGATCTTTGTTGGGCCAGAAAACCGAATGTAAAAATGGGCATCGGCATTAACATGGAGCAGAGTATTACTGAAGATATAGGCCTGTTTTTCAGAGGCATGTATTCAGATGGCAAAACCGAAGTTGATTCTTATTCATCCTCTGATCGATCAATGTCTTTCGGTGTGTTAATGAAAGGCTTCCGTTGGGGACGGGAAAAAGATACCGCAGGGCTTGGCTATGCGCAGAGCTGGATTTCAAAAGAACATGCTGCCTATCTCAACATGGGCGGGATTGACGGATTTATCGGGGACGGCAAGATCAATAACAAACCGGAACAGCTTGTCGATATTTATTATCAATGCCACGTCGTCAAATCTGCCTGGCTGTCTTTTGACTATCAACATTTAGCCAATCCCGCTTACAACGCAGATCGTGGACCTATTAATATCTATGGTGTCAGGGTGCATTTTGAATTTTAAAGAGTAAATCATGTTTTTACTGATGGTTGATGTGCAGAACGTTCACAGTGTCCCAGATAGCTTCAATAAAATCAGGTTCCATTTCAGGCATGCCGTCCTGTATCCATTGAACCAGCACTTTGGCAATATTAGGATAAGTGATGTGGATGGCATGGTTGTCATGGAGCCAGCGTTCAATAACCGAGATATCCATATCATTCATGGTATGGCCATAACCCAGTTGCTGTAATGCGGCAGCGTTAGAGATTTGTTCCATTTGTGCATGTAACGGTTTCGCCAGAATTTTTTTGCCCAGTTGTAAGGCTTCACTAGCCAGTTCAAATCCGGCATTGCTGATAATGCCTGCGCAATCAAATAAATCTTTCTGGAATCCAGCGCGTGAAAGCGGATTGCAAATGATATGGTCAAATTTTGAAACAATCACTTCAGGTGCGTAGATATGAAACTCAAAATTTTCAAACGGTGATAAAAGCTTGATGACTTCCTGTTGGTCCTCGAAAGGAAGATAAACGATGATTTTATTCTTGATGATACTTTTGGGTGTTTCGGGTGTATCAATGATGGGCGGTAATATAGGTTGACCAAAATGATGCCAGTGTAAACCTATCCCTTTATCGGCAGGGGCAAAATATTTCATGATTTGATTGGCGATAGGATCAGATCCGGCTCTGGGGATATTATGGTTAAAAGCGTATTGATGGCCTATCCCTAGAACAGGCTTTTTCTGGTTTCTTGCGGCCCACGCTGTGACGGGTTCAAAATCGCTGATGACCAGATCATAGCCGCTTAAGTCCAATGATTTTACATCTTTAATGAAGGTAATGGGCTTGGCATCGAATGCTGTTTTCAGATAATTGACCTGTCCCTTATCGGTATTAAAGGTTAAGCCGGTACGCAATTGGTAGCCATTAAAAATATCCATATCAAAATATTTATCTGCCGGGCGGCCGGTAAATTGAAAGGTAACTTCAATACCTGCTCCATAGAGTTCTTGTGCCATAACTCTTGCGCGCGTGATATGGCCGTTACCGGTCCCTTGTACACCATAAAAAATTCTCATATTTGCCCTAAGCTAAAAAGTGCTGTGCTGATACCCAAGAGGATCCCGACCAAAATATCAGCCGGAAAATGTACACCCAGCACAAGCCGGGAGAAGCCGACCAGGGTCGCCCAACAATAAAGCGGGACTATTAACGGAGGAAAATAATATCCGAGTAAAGTTGCCATCATGAAGGCAGCTGAGGTATGGCCTGATGGGAGACTGAATTGATCTGACGGTTTAATAATACTACGGAAGTTTGTTAAAGCTACCTCAGGTCTATTTCGTTTCAGGCTGTTTTTTAAAAAAAAATATACGGGTCTTTCGATTAAAAATGCCAGCAGAACTGCCTGTAGACAAAGGCTTTTGATCCCTTCATGCCAAAATAGAATTGCTGCTATAAACAAATATAGCTGACCATCGCCAGTTTTTGACAGGCACCGGCTGACTTTGGTTAAGGCACTGTACATTCTGGTATTGACGAACCAGATGAACATGAAAACGTCGTATTTCTGAATGGAATAGAGCAGCTTCATTATTGTTATCCTCTTGTTAAAGAGTAGTTCTGCAAAAGTCGGCCGCGAGCTATTGCAGAGTTGAAAATCGTAGATTTTCGGTTTTATTTTTGTTTTGATTTTTGTCCCAAAGAGTAAAGCTCTTTTGTGACAAAACAATGAAAGTTTGTTTAAGATTATGTGACAATCGTGAAAAAAGGTTGTCACTGCCTGGAATAAATGATGTACTTTCACAGTAATAGCAACAAATCCAAACTTATGTGTTAAAATACAACAACTGTTGCAAAACAGCATCTAACCACTTCGGAAGTGGATGGTGCATATTATTTTTCAGGTGAAAAATGGCTGAATCAACAAATTTGTTGTCCAAAAAAATCGCGATTGGCTCTCTTCTTATCGCTGTGGTGGGTTGCAGTTTTTTAATCTACTCCATGCCGTTAAAAGATGTGCTGAACCAGAGCAATCAAATTAAATCATGGCTGGCCGAAACAGGTTATGCAGCGCCAGCCGTATTTACACTGGCAGCTGCTTTGCTTACCGCAATTGGTATGCCTCGACTGCTGTTATGTACTTTGGCGGGAGTAGTATTCGGCTTTACCTGGGGCTTTGTCTGGAGTCACTTTGGGACATTGCTTGGCGCATACGGGACTTTTATTTTTGCTCGCTGGAGTGGTCGTGAGTATGTCCAGCAAAAATTCCCAAAGATTATCGCTTTGTCACAGGCTACTCATGCCCGGGGATGGCGATCCGTACTATTCATGCGGCAATTGCCAATTAGTGGTCTTTATAACGATATCCTGTTGGGACTGAGTACGGTTACTCATTGCGACTTTTGGATCGGAAGTGCGTTGGGTTTTCTTCCTCTTGGTGTGACCGCGACCCTGGTCGGTGCAGGCGCCATTCAAGCAGATATGTCTCATCTGGCGCAATATCTCGGCATCGCTGCGGGCGCTTTCTTTTTATTGACCCTGTCATTGAAGTGGATTTTAGCTCAGAGACAACGTAAAAACCTGGTATAAGCCGCAATCATCTTACCGCAATGTGCTCATTCTTGATTCAGGTTCGGGAAATGTAACCCTTGTGGCCAAGATTCTGTCAGTCGGATAAGTTCGAGGGTTTGTTGGCTAATTTGTCTGCTAACTTGCTGATTCAGTCGTGTCAGCCAGCGCTGGGGAATTTGCTGAATACCGTATCTGGCGCCGGCCAGCATGCCGGCCAAAGCTCCTGTCGTATCCGCGTCGTTGCCTTGGTTGACCGTTGCTATCAGGCAGGATTCAAAACTGTCAGTGCTGAAAAAATAATGCAAAACTGTTTGCAAGGTATCGACAATATAGCCGGAAGCTTTGCCGGGATAAGGTGTGTAGGCAAATTCACAATATTGATTGATCAATAGCTCGGTATCTTGTTTGCAGGCCTGCAAATCTTGTCCAGTGATTAAATGCTTGATCATTCGACCCAGAGTCAGGACCGCTGCATCGGACAGGAGGTTGTTATGAGTAATGTGGCTTTGTTGCAGACTCCAATCGCTAAAATAGCCGGGCTGGTTTAATGTTGCCAGCACAACGGGTAGATTTCGCATACAGGCGCCGTTGCCAGCATCATTGTTGCGCGGCGGACCAAATACTGCTCCGCTATCCCGGTAACGGCTGATACCGCGGCGGCAGGTGTCGCCTATATCGGGCGGACCGCTTTCCATCCAGGCGACAAAATTATCGGCGACTGCCTGAATATTCCAGCCTTGATGGTCAATAATCGCCTGACCCAGTGCCAGCGACATTTGCGTATCGTCAGTGACTTGACCGGCTTGGAGAGCCAGCCAGCCGCCGCCGATTATATCCTTATGGACTCCATAACGTTTCCGGATTTGTTTAGGGGTCATAAACTCGACGGTTGCACCGAGCGCATCGCCGCAGGCAAATCCCAGGTAAGCGCCCAGTGCTCTGTCTAAGATTAATTCCGAAGCCATGTGTAATACCTAAGGTAATACTTTTACCCGGTAATCGCCGCCGATCACCAGATATTCCGCTTCACCGTGCAAAGCATGACAAGGCAGCAGTTTGTTAAAAAAAATCAGCTTCACCATAGGCACTTCCACCTCCAGAATATAAGATCCGAATTCACTAGCAATGCTGCGACGGTCGGTAAAAGACACGATATTATTGAAACGTACGACTTTATGTTGTTTGTCATGGCCTTGCACCAGGCAATAATCATCCATCGAATTGACGCCGCGATAGAGCATTTTATGTGTGGCCGCTGGAAATTGGAAACGTTCGATAATCCACTGACAAAATTCGTAAAGCAGATCCAGTTGCATGTAGATACAGTTGTTGTGATACCGGCTATTCATTTTTTCTTCAATATAAATTATCCAGGATCTGCTGGAAAAACCGGCAATATTTTCTTTATGGTAAGTCGGAAATAAACCGAAACGGCTTTCTACCCACCCTTTAAAAACGGCGCCTTGCGCATTATTTGAATCCAATCCCCAATCCTGTATCAGTTTGAGATAACTATTTCGATAGCGTCGTCTCCCTGAACGATCCACCCGGAGCTTTTGCTCGCTTTCAAAACCAAAGACCACATCCATATAATCCTGAAATATCCGTCCGCAGTCTTCTCTGGTTACTTCTCTGGTTAATTGTTCGAACAGGCCCGAAGCCGTTTCCCGGGTGCCTGCAATATGCAGATGCATGGGTTGATCATTGAAAGCCTGACTGGCCATATAAGCAGTCGGCAGGCCAATCAAGTTGGTACTGTGTCCGTGTTGAGTGATATTTGACATTTGCAGACCAGGTAAATCCCTAGGAATAAAGTGGAATATAAACGAATTTTAAACGAAGTTCTTAGATTTACACTATTGCGCATTTAAATTTTCCTTCTAAATTTCTTCCAACGCAGGGGGAAGTTTTGGATAAGATTGGGTAAAAAACGGGCTTTTGATGTGCAAATTTTATAAATTAAGTGGATTTCGCCAAGCGAATATTTTCAAATTTATTCTATACTGTGAAAGACGGTATCAAGCTGTTTGCATCAAAGGTCATAGGACATATTGATGTCGAAGTCTTTCCAGCCGGGCTATTAACGACTTGATCATGACATTTTTTTACGGATCGGTTTATAACGCCAAATGACACAACACTGTACGAAGGGCGCTATAAGCCCTCCTGAAAATCCACATTATTCTGGACCAGACAAATGCAAGCACTGATTGACCTTTTTGATAATAAAGACCTCATTCCTCATGGCTATTGCTTGTCGTGGAGTCCCGTGTTACTTTGGCTACATGTCATCTCGGATCTGCTGATCACTCTCGCCTATTATTCAATTCCCCTGATGCTTGTCTATTTTATCAGGAAGCGTAGGGATTTTCCCTATCCGTGGCTGATTACCATGTTTGCCGCATTTATTGTCGCCTGCGGCACCACGCATTTACTTTCGGCTATTACGATCTGGATACCCTTATACTGGCTGGACGGTTTGCTTAAAGGCTTTACAGCAATTATTTCAGTTGCCACCGCTGTGCTAATGTTTTGGGTTATTCCCCGCGCCTTGTCGGTGCCCAGTGCCGCCCGACTGCAAGCTGAGATACAGGAAAGAAAAAATGCAGAGGAAGCACTACTGAAAAGCGAAAGTAAATTGGCCACCATTCTCGACAATGTCGATGCCCTCATTTATATCAAGGATTGCAACTATCAATACCAGTTCGCCAATCAGCAATTGCGGCAACTGTTTGGCAAAGCGGAGGAAGAAATCATTGGTAAATCAGATGAAGCCTTTTTTGATGAAGATACGACGGCAAAATTGCACGAAAATGATCGCCGCGTCATTGAACTGGGTGAGCGTATATCGATCGAAAATATTTATACCCTCAAGGATAAAGCTATTACCCGTACCATTCTTACCGTTAAACAACCGCTCAATCGTGAAGATGGCAGTATTTACGGCTTATGCGGTATTTCTACCGATATCACCGAACGCAAGCAGATGGAAGAAAAACTGCGCGAGACTAATGCCTTTAAAGTCAGCATACTTAACTCGCTGACTTCGCAAATCGCCGTCCTGGATGGGCAGGGTGTAATTGTAGCAGTCAACAACGCATGGCGGCAGTTTGCCAATGAAAATAGTGAATTGAAGTGCAGCCCGGATATGTTGGGTGTTAGTTATCTGGACGTGTGTAAAAATGCTTGCTATCTGTCTTTTGGCGATGAGGCAATCGCTGCCCATACCGGTATCGCGGCGGTTCTGGCTGGCGAACTGGAAGCATTTCATTTAGAGTATCCGTGCCATTCGTCCAGTCAGCAACGCTGGTTCCACATGAAAGTAACT
>JBBQCU010000009.1:0-19976 GCA_038319065.1 Methylococcales bacterium | reverse complement strand
CAGTTTGCGGCGCAAGTTTTCCAGATGTTTGGCTTCTTCCGGCAAAATCTCTTCTATGCCATCAGGCAAAAGCCAGGAATCTTTTTGTTGCATGTTTTATGTGTCCACTCAAACAAAACGCCCCGCAAGCGGAGCGTTTTTATATTTTCAAATATTGGTTGAATTAGCGTAATCTGATATTTTATCTATTTTTGTTTATTAAAATATTGAAAGAAATCAGAATCAGGATTCAATACTATCATGCTTGAACTTGAGAAAGTCTTTTTGTAAGCATTTAAACTACGGTAAAAAGTAAAAAATTCAGTATCCGCACCAAAGGCCTTGGCATAAATTTCCGCGGCTGTTGCATCGCCTTCACCACGCAGTTTTTCTGCATCCCGAAATGCGTTAGCCAGCGTAACAACGCGTTGTCTGTCGGCGTCAGCACGAATTCTTTCGGCGGCTTCCGCGCCTTGCGAACGGAATTCACGTGCCACACGTTCACGTTCTGCTTCCATTCTACGGAATACGGAACTACTGACTTCGGGAGGTAAATCAATGCGCATTACTTGCACGTCAACAATTTCCATACCTAACGCAGCGGCAACAGTCTTGGAGTTATTCGTTAAAATATCCCGTATGGCACTCCGGTCCGTTGAAATCAGTTGTTTGATGTCGCGTTTGCTAAATTCACTCCTGAAAGCGTCTTTAATAATCTGATCCAGACGTAAGTTAGCCTGATCTATATCTCCCGCAACAACAGTATAAAAAGTGGCTACATTACCGATTCGCCATTTAACGAAGGAGTCAACAATAACGTTTTTCTTTTCAGCGGTTAAAAAACGTTCAGGTTTCGTATCCATAGTCTGAATACGTGCATCAAACTTCTTAACGTTATTGATAATTGGTAATTTGAAATGCAATCCGGGTGTGTAATCGTCTTTTACAATTTCACCCAAACGAAATTTAATCGCCTTTTCTGTTTGATTAACGGTAAATACAGAGCCCCACATCAAGCTGACAAGCAGCAATGCAACAAAGACTGCTAATAGTTTATTTGGTGTCATTAGCGTCCCCTTGAATCACGGCTACGAATTGATGGACGCTCTACAGCTTGCTGTTGAACCGCAATCGGTTGGGATTGAGGTTGATCGGCACTGCTTGTCTGTGAGTTTGTGGATAACGTTTCAGAAGAAGGTTGATGTTGCATCATTTTATCTATGGGTAAATATAGCAAGTTATTCCCACCTTTAACATCCACCATCACCGTATTCGTTTCAGCCAATACAGCTTCAATCGATTCGATATAAAGACGTTTACGGGTCACATCGGGGGCTTTAATATACTCAGAAAGTAATTTGGAAAAACGGTTTGTTTCACCTTCTGCCTGAGCAATCACTTGTTCTTTATAGCCTTCGGCTTCCTGTATCTTTCTTGCGGCAGCACCACGAGCTTTCGGCACAACATCATTCGAATAGGCTTCCGCCTCATTAATCAAACGCTGCTGATCTTCTCGCGCTTTAATGGCATCTTCAAATGCGTTTTGTACCTGTTCCGGGGGTTGAGCATCCTGCAGGTTAACACTGGTAATTTGAACACCTGACTTATAACTATCCATAACTTCCTGGAGTTCTTTTTTGATAAGAGTGACGACTTCACTCCGGCCCTGGGTTAATACAAAGTCCATGGTGCTACTACCGACAACACCGCGCAGTGCACTTTCGGTAACCTGTTTTAAAGTCAGTGCAGGATTAACCACATTAAAAATAAATTGCGGGGCGTCTTTAACTTGATATTGAACAGCCAACCGAACATCTACATAATTTTCATCCTTGGTCAACATCAAGGCTTCCTTGGGCACCGAACCTGTGGCTTGCTCACTGCCGCCGCTGCGATACCCGATTTCGATATATCGTTGTTGCTTTACATTAACAATATCGACTCGCTCGATAGGCGCAGGAAAGTGCCAATTTAAACCCGACTGCGTGATGCCAATATATTTACCAAACCTTGTTTCAACACCATGATTACCTTCATCAACAATATAAAAACCACTTAGGCCCCACAAAACAATTGCACCAACTGCAATAAAGCCAAGACCTTTCATTGAATTGCCGGAAGAAAAGTTTCTAGGCGAACCTTCGTTATCTCCGCCGCCACCACCAAAAAATTTGCTTAATTTTTCTTGCAATGAACGAATTGCTTCATCTAAATCAGGAGGCCCTTTCTGGTCTCCTCGACCACTCCAAGGGTCTTTCTTATCGCCGCCAGGCTCATTCCACGACATACTTTTGCTCCATATCGAATTGCTTGATTAATTTATCCCGCAGGATGTTTATTAGTATTCTATCGTAAATCTCTAAAAAGGCGAAAAGCACAAGCCACAGGAAATAAAACTGACTGCTTTAACCTCGCGCCTTTCACCTAATTAATTTCTTCGGTTTTCACTCCTTTTAACAACCCCAAATGTCTTACATCAATCTCAATGACTAACTCATTCGCGCCGAAGTCATCAATATGCTCGTCAATTATTTTTGCGCAAGTAAATAATCTTGCTTTGATATTGCCTTGATCGGGTTTTAAATAACAACGTCTTTTAACTTTAGTAACCGAAAATAATTCCGCTAATACTTGATAAAGCAGATCGATCCCTGCCCCGGTTTCGGCAGATAACCAGACCCGGACCGGATTGCCGGAATCATCCCGATCAATGTGCGGCTGAATGTTATCCAGTAAATCAATTTTATTGAATACTTCAAGTTGCCTGATTTTATCAGCCTCTATATCTTCAAGAACCTGATTGACTTGAAAAATAATCTCATCCCTGTCATCGCTATGCGCATCAATAACATGAAGCAACAAATCGGCTTCACTGGCTTCCTGTAATGTCGATTTGAATGCGGCCACCAATTCATGCGGTAAATGGCGAATAAAACCTACCGTATCAGCAAGAACAATCTCGCTGCTATTAGGCAGCTGGCAACTACGTAATGTCGGGTCCAAGGTAGCAAACAGTTGATCTGCCGTGTAAATATCTGCACCCGTCAGGGTGTTGAATAAGGTGGATTTACCCGCATTGGTGTAGCCCACTAAAGAAATGGAAGGTACTTCGGCTTTTTTTCTTTTACTACGGCCTTGATGACGTTGCTTATCGACCTTGTCCAGACGTTGCTGAATCTGCTTAATTCGCAAACCCAACAGGCGTCTATCGGTTTCCAATTGGGTTTCACCTGGTCCGCGGAGACCAATACCGCCTTTTTGCCGTTCCAAATGCGTCCAGCCTCTCACCAGCCGTGTTGACAAGTGTTTTAATTGCGCTAATTCAACTTGTAGCTTGCCTTCAAAAGATTGCGCACGCTGAGCAAAGATGTCAAGAATCAGGCCGTTTCTATCAACTACCCGAACCCCCAAAGCGCCTTCGAGGTTTCTTTCCTGACTGGGTGCAAGCGGGTGATTGAATAAAACAACGTCGGCAGCATAGGTTTCAACAGCAGTTTTAAGCTCATCAAGCTTTCCTTTGCCGACAAAATATTTTGGATCGGGACGTTTGCGGCTGCCTGTGACGACATAAACGGGATCTGTTCCGGCTTATTTAGCCAATTCTTTTAACTCTAAAAGATCTTCCTGCCCGGAATGAAAAGTGAGATGAACAAGAACGGCTCGCTCACCTGAATCGGGACGATCAAACAATAAAATACTCCATCAATGGGTCTAAAAAAGTACTATCCGGAAAACACTTACTCATCGACTACTTCGTCATCACGTGTCATTTTTACAGCTTTACTTGGCACTATAGTTGATATGGCGTGCTTATAGACCATTTGACTGATGGTATTTTTCAGCATAATCACATACTGATCAAATGAGTCTACTTTCCCTTGTAACTTAATACCATTGACAAGAAAAATTGATACAGGCGTATGTTCCTTTCTAAGTGTATTTAGAAAATTATCCTGCAAATTTTGACCTTTTGACATCCGATTTCCCCTTATTATTTTTATTTAAATGTTACTTAAGATAACTGCAATTACAAGTCAATACAAATCTTATCTACCAAACTGAGGTTACTGGATATTGTACTGATAGATTTTATCAATAGAAGCCAAGAGTTGCGTCTATTTTGTTACTGATGTTTTTAATTTAACGATAAGGCAACGGTAATCACCTTCAGCCAGCGCATCGTTTAAAACAAGCATTGTTTTTTTATGGCTAAACTTCCATGATTGAGCTTGAGAGCTGTGTTTAAAATGTAAAAAAAGTGCAAATGTTGTAATGACAGTCGATTTCATAATTTCAACCGAGGTAAAGTCATGCCCTTCTGATACCTCCCAGCCCAGAGCTTCACTATACTTTATCGTGAAATTTTGAACATTTATGCGTCGAATAGTCAACCAACAATGTATGCAAATTAATGCAAGTAAGCCGATTTTAATAGCAAAGACCAAAGCATTAAACATACTGGCGCCTAAAGCCAATGTATGAACAAAAATAACCCATTTTTTTAAACGTTTGGAGGGCATAAGAGCCAAAAACAAAGCAGTTTGATAGTTATCCGACATGATATAAAGGCTCAAGGTTCAATGCTTGAATTTTTGCGTTTTGTTAATGAGCTGTGTAGGCACAAATTTGTTCCGGGATAATTATTTGCGTTCACAAATCAATATCTTATTTTACAGTAACATTAACCAATAATTTGACAAAGTCAAATTACTAAATACTTATTCCACAAAGCACGGGTTTTTCACTTTGAAAGAAGCTCATGCTATGGTTTGTCAATCCCGATAAGGAAATTCTCCACGGAAAGCACTATGCGGGAAAACTGCACGCACAATTCGGAGTGAAGGGAAAGTCGAGTGGCTCTTCCCTATCCCTAACAAAAATGTAATACTTAAAGGTATTTTATTTTTATTCCTTGATGAGCGATTGGACGGCAGTCATGCTGAACAATTTTTCTTAAACGATTATTTAGTGTCAGATTAGTTACGATAATGTCCTCAAATTCACATATTCAATCCAAAGAAAAAATGGCCGGTCTGGCGCTGGGTGCCATAGGCGTTGTGTTTGGTGATATCGGCACCAGCCCCTTATATGCTATTAAGGAAGTATTTCACGGCGGTCTGACGATTGATAAAATCCATGTGTTAGGTGTTTTGTCTCTGATTTTTTGGGCAATAACGATGGTTGTAACAATAAAATACGCTGTTTTTATTATGCGTGCCGATAATAAGGGCGAAGGCGGCATTATCGCGCTAATGGCTCTAGCGTTGAAGGGTTCCCCAAATAATCCTAAAAAAATGTCCTTCATTGTCACTATCGGCATATTGGGCGCGTCGCTATTTTTCGGCGACAGTATAATTACTCCGGCAATATCCGTACTCAGTGCGGTCGAGGGCTTGCAAGTTATTGCACCGCAACTGACCCATTATATATTGCCGATTACCATAACAGTGCTGGGCGGGCTGTTTATTCTGCAAGCTAAAGGCACGGGCAAGGTGGGAAAAATCTTTTCGCCGGTCATGTGTTTCTGGTTTGCTTTGCTTGCGGTTTTGGGCCTGATTAACATCATCCATGAGCCAGGCGTGTTAATGGCAATTAACCCTTATTACGCAGCGCATTTGCTGGTTGAATTAGGCTGGCATGGATTTTTGATTATGGGCGCGGTGGTGCTGGCGATCACGGGTGCCGAAGCGCTGTATGCCGATATGGGACATTTTGGTTTGAAACCAATCCGTTATGCCTGGTTCAGTTTTGTGTTTCCGTCGTTGTTGCTCAACTATTTCGGGCAGGGAGCGTTACTGATAGCCAACCCCGATGCGATAGAAAATCCCTTCTATTTACTTGCGCCGACCTGGGCGCTTTATCCGTTGTTGAGTCTCTCGACGCTAGCGACTGTAATCGCTTCGCAAGCGGTGATCTCGGGCGCGTTTTCGGTGACTCGGCAAGCAATACAACTGGGTTACTGTCCGCGTATGAACGTTTTACACACCTCGGGCCATGAAATGGGTCAAGTCTATGTTCCAGCCATCAACTGGTTGTTAATGGTGTCGGTTTTCATGCTGGTGCTCACTTTTAAGTCATCTTCCGCGCTTGCATCGGCTTACGGTATTGCGGTTACCGGTACGATGATCGTTGACACTGTACTAGCGTTTATCATCATACAAGCGTTGTGGAGATGGACAAAAGCTACCAGCGTGATCTTCCTGTCGACGTTTTTGGCCATAGACTTTCTGTTTTTTTCTTCCAATAGTCTAAAAATCCCTACCGGCGGGTGGCTCCCGCTGGTCGTTGCTACAGTATTGTTTTTAATATTGACGACTTGGATTAAGGGACGCAGGTTACTTTCGGAATATATGGATGAAAGACGAACATTATTCGAGGATTTGGAAGAGAAAATAAGTGTTAAATTAGTGAGGGTGCCGGGCACTGCAATTTACTTGACCAGAAGTTTACACGGGGTGCCTCAAGTGCTGTTGCACAACCTTGAACACAATCATGTCTTGCATGAGCAAATTATTGTGCTGACCATTGTTACCACAAACGAGCCCTATGTTGACGAAGATCACCTGGTTAAAATCAGGGCCTTCGGTAAAAACCGGGATTTTTTCAGGGTAAAGCTTTATTACGGTTTCAAGCAAAACGCGGACGTACGTCGTGCCTTGGAATTATGCGTGCATGAAGGCCTGGATTTTAATCCCAAAAATGCCTCTTTTTTCATCGGCAGCGAACATGTATCTTTTCGCAATAAAAGCCCAATGCCGAAATGGCGCAGAGGGTTGTTCAGCTTTTTATTTCACAATTCTTCCAGCGCGATTGATTTTTTTCAAATACCGGTTGACCGGGTTGTGGAACTCGGAATACGTATTGAGCTGTAAACAAAACTTCTTATTCTTCCAGCGTTACGAATGCTAATTTTGTTATGCCCGCATGTTGAACTGTTGCCATTACTTCAGCAACTTTGGCATAAACCACGGCTTGGTCAGCATATAAATGCAGACCAATCTCAGGATTTTTCGCAAGCTCGCTTTTCAAATCTGTTTCCAGTGCCGCAAGATCCGGAACGGGAAGTTTATTCAGTGTTACCAGTCCTTGCGCATCGATACCTACTTGCAAAGGTTGTGCATTGATATCAGCGGTCGTTTCGGCGGTTTTAGGTAACTTGACATGAACCGATTGCGTCAATAGCGGGGCGGTAACCAGTAAAATAATCACCAGCACCAGCATTACATCCACTAATGGCGTGACATTAATTTCGCTCATCGCGCTTTCTTCTTCGGATTGTGGTTTAAAAGCCATAAGTTATACCTGCTCTTTTTTAGTGTCTAAAGCAACTGACAAGAAACTCGCGACAAAATTTTCCAGGCGTGTGCGTTGCAATTTCATGCGGCGAAGAAAAAAGTTATAAGCCAAAACAGCCGGCACGGCGACGGCAATACCAATTGCGGTCGCGACTAACGCATCGCCAATCGGGCCCGCAACAACGTCTAAACTGGTCGAACCGCTTTCAGTAATATCATGCATTGCGTTCATAATGCCCAGTACTGTTCCAAATAAACCGACAAATGGCGCAGTGCTACCGATACTTGCCAACAAAGTTAAACCGCTTTCCATTGTGTGTTGTTCTTGTTGCAATTGCACCCGCAAGGTTTGTTCCAACAATTCTGTAGGATCGCCGCAGTGTTTAAGCAATTTTCCTTCTGAACGCTGATGATCCTCAAGCCACGTTAACCCTTCATAAGCAAGGCGTGCTTGAGAACCTTTGGCTAATTCGGGTGGTAACGTTTTGGCTTGTTTTAAATCAGGCAAACTCCAGAATGCGCTTTCAAAACGTGCATTGTATCGGCTGTTATTAAAAAACTGCCAGATTTTGAAAAAAATTAACGTCCACGTCGTGATTGAAAAAATGAGCAACGTGTAAAGCGTTGCATCAATAATTAATTCGGGTGCGATATGCATGGGCATCAGGTTTTTATCCTTGTAAAAATTCTTAAAAAAGTTATTGTTCGAGTTTAAATTGTAACTTTTGCACCGCACGTTGCGGTACAGCGACACCGTTGACAATTTTTTCTTTAAATTTCCATTTGCTGATCGCAGTGAGTGCGGCGTCATCAAAAATATTTTCAGGCTCTGCTGCTACGACGGCTGCATTATCAACCGAGCCGTCAGTCTGGATGGTGAATTCAACTTTTACCCACCCTTCAATATGCCGGTTAGCAGCACGAACAGGATATTTCGGCGGTACACGAACCAAAGGCACAACACCTGAAACGACTGTTTTGCTGGCATCGCTTCCATGCCCACTTGACTCTGTTGTTTTAGCCTTAGCGCTTGAATTTGATGGCGCTGAAGGTGCGGCAACGGGCGCCGGCGCAACAACTGGTGGCGCGGGTTTAAAAGCTGGCAAGGGCTCAAATTTCGGCACGGGTATCACTTCTTTTATTTCCGCCGACCGCGGCTTGGGTATGGGCGTAGGTTTTTTTACAACGACAGTTTTTTTAACCGGTTTGGATGGTTTTACGATAGGCTTGGGCTTTACCGGTTCTTTATTGACAGCCGGTGGCGCGGGCGGCGGTTCTTTTGCCGCTTGCTTAATCGGCTCAGGCGTTGGCAACATCACCACTTCCATGACGAGAGGTGGTTTTTTAGGTTCCGTTTTGGGTGCACTTAATAAATACAACACCAATGAAATGTGCAACAGCACAACCACAGTAAACAGCAAACCTGCAACAAGGTGCGATTTTCTCTTTTGTTCTAATGGACTATATGCCGGGTAATTGAAATCAAACGCGTTTGTTGAAGACATGAAAACGATGAGAGTTTAAAGTGCGTTGTTGTATATGAAAAACGCTAATTATAACGAATTACAAAAATTAATAGTCTGTTATCTGACATCCTATGCGCTTAAATTCTCACATTTAACCCGGCTTGCTTAAGAATCGCATTAGCGGTCGGCTTGGATTTGATCGTAAATGGAACGCTAAAGTTTTTTTGTTTATCGGGCTTTGCCAAATCTCATGACTGCCTTTTCCCTGTCGAATAAAAATACAGCCGGCGGCGCGCAGAATGATAACCAACTGAGGATAAAGCGATGATGTCATCATCCCGCTAATCGATTGAACGACTGTTCATGAGAAAAGCGCAAGCGAATGCTGTCTGAATCCAGGTCTACATGATTAAGTTCGGCAAGTTCAGGGGCGATTGCTCCGGCGCGTTCAGTCAGTTCGTCATAGCTGGCGGCCTCGGTCACTAAACCCAGTTCATCGCACTCAGCAGTCCAAACACCATCACAAACAGATACCTCGATTACAAAAATAGTAGCCATAAAACCCCCAGCATTATTAACGTTGCAATTTTAGGCTATTTTGGAAAAGTTTGACACCTCCTTAATTCCGGCATTATGTGCTTTGCCCAGTCGCCATCATTGGCAATGTGGGATTGGTCTCTCGGAATTTCACAGAATAATAAGCGCTGCATTCTAGAAAAATAATATGTCAGGTTTTGCATAGTGCGATCGTTGGTTATGCGATAATGAACGGATAAAAATAATAAGAGCCTTATGGCTCATAAACTAAGGAAACACCATGTTCTCTTTGCAAACCATCTTCGGCAAAGGCGATAAATTTTATGGCTTGCTTGAAGCCAGCGCCGAGTCCGCGCGTTCGTCCGCTAAAGCATTAATCGAGCTGTTAAGCACACCCGCTACGCAACAATCGTTGGAAAAGTTTAAACTGGCGCGCCGCCGGGAAAAGGATTTATTCGCGCAAATCAACGAGGAATTAGTCAATACTTTTGTAACCGTGCTCGATCGTGAAGATATTGAAGCGCTCAGCAGCGCCCTTTACAAAATTCCTAAAATCGTGGAAAAGTTTGCGGAGCGGTATACGCTAGCCTTGGGCCGTATCGGTGATGTGGATTTTACCAGCCGTGCCGCAATGCTGGAACAAGCCTGCAAAGTCCTGGAACAAATGGTCAGACTGTTACGTAAAGGGATGGATTTGGATAAAATCAAAAAATTAAACGATCAGTTGCAAACCATTGAAGGCGAAGCTGATCGCCAAATACTTGAGTTGTATCGAGATGCCTATGCCAATGAAACTGATCCGATCCGTTACCTGGTAAAAATGGATTTGTTTGAAATCCTCGAAAAAGCGATTGACCGCTGCCGCGATGCCGGCAATGTCATCTACCACATCGTCTTAAAAAATTCATAATTAAGGATTGTCATGCTGACTTTGCTCTTGCTTGTCATCCTGGTAGCGCTGGTATTTGAGTTCATCAACGGGTTCCACGACACTGCAAACTCGATTGCCACAGTGGTTGCCACCAAAGTATTAACCCCGGCGCAGGCGGTAATCCTCGCCGCAGTCACCAATCTGGTGGGTGCATTTTCGGGTACGGCCGTGGCCAAAACCATTTCGTCGGGATTATTCGATACCGGCTTGGTGACTATTTCTTCCGAAGTATTAATCTGCGCTTTAACCGGCGCGATTATCTGGAACCTTTTTACCTGGGCCTTGGGGTTGCCATCCTCTTCCAGCCATGCCTTGATCGGTGGCTTATGCGGCGCAGCACTGGCAGCCGGAAACAATAATTTCGATGTATTGATCTGGTCGAAAACAGCGGCCGTCTGGACAGAAAACAAAGGGATACTATGGAAAGTTGTGATTCCCATGGTCAGCTCTCCGATCGCCGGTTTTACTTTAGGTATCCTCATTATGGGCAGCCTGATGGCAATCATCAGCGGTATGAATTCTGCTGGCGGGGTCTTGGCGCAAATGGCGCGTCCGAAATGGATTAATGCCGTGTTCGGTAAGGCCCAGCTTTTCTCGGCGGGTTATATGGGCTTCGCGCACGGCAGCAACGATGCGCAAAAAACCATGGGCATTATCGCCTTGGCGATTTTTGCCGCTAACAGCGCCGGTACGCTTGATCAGTTGCCGGCCTGGGCTGAGTTTTTACGGCCGGAAGGCGGGGAAAAAGACATCGATTCCTGGATCATCTTTGCATGCGCTTTGATCATGGCGCTTGGGACTGCGGTAGGCGGGTGGCGTATTATCCGGACTCTCGGCCACAAAATGGTGAAATTACACCCGATAAACGGATTTGCAGCCGAAACCAGCTCGGCGACAATTCTGCTGGCCGCCGCCCATCTCGGTATGCCGGTTTCCACCACACACAGCATTTCAACGGCGATTATGGGTGTAGGATTTGCCAAGAATCCTCACGCGCTTAAACTTTCCGTTATCGAGCGGATTGTTTGGGCCTGGATTTTCACCATTCCGGCAGCGGGAGCTTTATCATGGTGTATGGTAAGTTTGTTGTATCTTTTGCATTAGAGGATGGTAAGAATTCTTGATAAACCGGGAATAACCTGACTTTTTCAAATATCTTAATTATGAGCAGATTTAAGAGTCAACAATCCGAAAACTCTTCATGTCGCGTGAAAATGTTCGGCAAGCACAACCATGGCCTCGATGATGAATGGATGGGCGTGCTTAACTATCCGGATGACTTCTCACAAAGCCGTTATCTCCCGTAGCAGCAAAACGGACTACTGGTTTGAGAGGTTGTCTGTGAAAAAATAGCTTGTGCCTGCTGTTTGAGTTCTTCGATAACGCATGCCCACTTCCTGTTTTAACGTGAATTGTTGGGCTTCATTGTATTTAGCCCAACCTGTCATGCTTTTGATAGTAGCGAATAGCTGGAGTCGACCTAAACCGGACCTTCAACGGTATTTCTTGGAAACTATGCTTTTTAGGGTATATAAATATAAGTGCCATTATCTTTCTCGCGGATCAGAGAAATCGATACCGATAACCTCTATCCCATCGACGCCTTCCCGCATTTCAGCTTGCAGTTCGGCGGCACGGGCCTGAATGCGCTGAACTAACTGCTCGAAGTTCCGCTTTTCATTTGTTATGGGGTCTATCCAATGACACTTCGAACCAGTATTGCCGAGTACGTAAACACCATAACGGACATTAGCCGAACGCAAGTACTGGCCTATCAATTGATTCTCCAATCGTTCCAGCAAAACAGACATTGTCCAATCATTGGCGAGTTTAACTTCGATGGGTAATTGATTGAGTCCTTGCCGCTCCACCGATATATCAGGTTTTTGCTTCAAATCAATTTCACTTTCTTGTGTTACGACAAACCAATCCAATGAGTTCTCTTCTAATTTACGCTTTAGAAACCCTCGAAAAACCTCTTCTCGGTCGCCTATTCTTACTTGTTGTCGGTTTGCAGCATTATCGGGAAGTTCTATATGATTCTTGATGTCGATGAGCAAGCGTTTAATTCTTCGGTACAATTGGTAATCCGATCTGGGTTCGGAACAATGCTGTGCTGTGAACATCCTAATATCATTTGGTTGCCAAGCAGTATCATCTGCTCTCGAGCCCTTACGGCTGTCGAGAAGATGCAATATCCAATCGCGGCTATCTGCCACAATCGGATTGTCGAGCAAAGTTCGAAGCACTATGTCGGCTTTCGGTCCTGAATGGTTATTTAGTCTTTCCCATAACCCGGATCTTAAGTCCTGGGCATGATCCCTTAATCCCGGCGAATACGATCCTTGATTAGCCCTATTTATATCTTCCGAAGGCCTAATATGCCGATACACCAATGGTATAAGTCGAAGCAATGCCGAAGGTTCAATAGCTGACGATTGATTAACCCGATAACGCTCACCATAACGGTCAGTCATAAAGGCACATAAACGCAACATCAATGTATCCGATTCCTGTGACGGAAGTGTTCCCGTCAGGTTTTCCAGATAATCCAGCGCTGCCAAGGCATCCAACTGCAACCATATATTCATCCAGGTGATCCACTGGGGTTGCTCAATGGAGTAACGGCCGATCCGAATTTCGGCAAGTGATTTGAGTTCGTCATTGGCGACGCTTCCGGATCTCAGAATAGTCGACAACGCGTATTCCAATATTTTCGGATGCGCGGGGTCTTTATCGCGTAATCGAGCCGAAATAACCTGAGTAACGGCTTCAACCGTATTATCCGGCCTAGCCAGCTTGGCGGTTACATCATGCACATGCTCCAACTCTGCCGACAGGCACCATTCGCCGTCTAGGGCTAACCCCAATGTTTTGACGGTTTCGTCTGGACGCGCTTCCACCAGAAATTGAAACCATTCCGGTAAGCCGTTCAATTCGTTACATGCGTAGCGGATTGCCCTGTCGACTTCGTCGGCGGATAAATTGGTAAAGTCTAAATGTCCTTCTCGCCAAAGCGTTTGCAGACCAGCCAAGCCAACAATAATCCGCTGATCTACGGCATTCCTATCTGGTTTTTCGTGCGAATATGGCGGGGCGAATGTTTTCCAGGCAACAGTGCAACCTTGCTTGACCGCCGCAACAACCGACTTACTCCAGTCTTTAGTTTGGCTTTCCCAATCTGAGCCGCTGTATTGGCTGCCTTTGCTATCAGCAATCTGTCTAGCAAAGTAACACAAGGTGCCTGGATAGAGTCCCTTCCGCAAATCGCTACGATGACGCCATAGCCAAACCTTATCGTAAATTTTTCGCAGAAGTTGCTCCTGGCATCGAAGGTGATGTTTCCACCAAAATTTACTCAACAACTTATGTTGGAATCGATGAAACCATATTCTTATAACCGGTGCGCGTAACCGGTTCCAAAGATGGCTGCGGCAGATCCTCAGTAGAGTAAGGTTGCCTCCGGCATGTCGTAACAGTTGCCATGCCGATTTCACGATCGAATCTTGATTATTCCAAAGTAAGTTTGCTGCGATCTCTAATGCTAGGCATCGGTCAGCTAAAGGCAAATCGCTGCTAACATCTAAAAGCAGCCAAGTCACATCGCCCTTTGATAATGTACTCAAGTGATTGTAATAACTGGTAAGTTCAAATATCCCCGGTTCCCTCCCGTTTTTTTTCCGATAATTGCTGACTCGTCGCCAATACAAGCTACGCCTTAAAGCTACATTGCCAAAAATCACTTGTTTGACTAATTCGGCATCTTTGTTTGCTTCGGTAGGTAACAGGTATGAACTACCATGACTATCAGCTTGTTCAACCACCAAGATAGCGGTTATAGCCAAACCGATTTCATCATCGTTTGGGTCAGGCTCGGAAAGCAACCGTTGAAGACACATGGGTATCAGACTAATCAGCCAGATAAAGGATTTTGATAGCTTGGTATGTTCCAGCAATGGCGGTGTTTCGACTAATGCCAATATTCCTTCCAATAGGTTTTTTGCATCGGCTGCTTTCAGTACCTGTTCAAGCAACGGCCTGAGTCTGTAGGGAAGATCAATGCCATACTCTTTGAGGGGATGACTTTTTTGAAGTAACTTTAACAGTTCATCAACCCCGATTGCCTGCGGAAACAAAGCATCACATAAACAACCTATCAGCGTATTAGACATGCCCGATTGGCCGATGCACGATTGCCACAATTGACGGCGATGTTGGGTATCGCCAATATCCCTAACCACCATGGTGGCGTAACTTTTTAAATTATCCGAAGTAGTCGGGTCGGCAAACAGCTTTAGCGCCGCCGGAACGCAATCGTGCAATTTACCGTCGCTAACGAGCAATAACAGGTCGGTACGCAAACTCTCGACTACATTCGGATCCAATAGATAGCGGGTGATGTCATCCTGCAATTCCTTATTGGCAAAACGCGCCAAAGCGGCTCGATCCGTATTTAACCTAACCCATCCACGTCCTTGGTAGCGTTCGATTAAAGTGTTCAACACTTGACGGCGATAATCCAGCGGCAGTGATGCGGGGTCACCGTAACGCAAATGGATTTCCGGAGCCGATTCCAGCAGCCATTGCCGTAACCTTAATCGCAAAGGTTCATCGCCGGAATTCGCCAGCCAAGCAGCGGCTGGAGCAAGAGTCGGACGTAATATGCGTTCACCGTCAACGGGGGCAAACAATAAGTCTTCCAATGCCTCTAACCCACAGTTATTGGTCATCAAAGCGTCTATCCATGAGGCAGTCAGGAATTCCGAATGGTAGCGATGATGAAACGAAATTGCGCCATGACTGGCTGCATCGAACAGGGCACGATTGATTAACGCGCGGCGCTGTTCGGGCAGCCAGTTTTCCGGCAACACGGCGGCTGGAGGGATCATAGTCTCGTCGGGTAGTCCGCTATCGTCGGCTACCCGTATTCTCAAATTCCGGCAAAATATTACCGCAGCCGCTAAATATTCCGCGCCGAGACGGGCTTTTTCGGGTGTCAGCGGATCTTGCTTTTCTTTATTGGCGACTTCAGCCAAGAGACGTTGAATCATAAAGTCAGATAGATCGGTCAGATTACTCAGATGACCTTTATCGTTCCAATATTCATACAAATGACTGACATCTAATGGTCGTCCTGCGAATGCCCAAGCGTTATTCTCGTCCAGCGCATCGATGAATAGTTGCGGATTCCGTATGCCCCGAGCAGTGGCATAACGTTTTACCCGTTCTGCGTCCAACGGTAGTAACGTTACCACCATGATGGGCGGAAGTTCCGATGTTTCGTCCGAAGCATTTTCTGACGCCATGATTTGGGATTTCGATGATAAGCCTTGTTTGCCATTTGACGAATCAGGCTTTCGATGGTTTTGTGCTACTCCAAGCCGTTGCATGACGCCATGCCGGTCAGTTTGCGGCCGCCATTCGCTGATCCGTGAACTTATAACGAACCGGGAGCGTATCATTGCCGAACCGACAGCTTTTTTGACCCGGTCGAGGGCTGTAAAGAAATCGTTGTCTTGCCTGATCTTGGATTCGTCGACCGCATCCAGAAAGAATGTTGCATCGTAGGATTTGGATTTCCATGCGTCGAATCTACGCATTTCGTCATCGTCGAGAATGCCGGACACATCTTCATCGACCAGTCTATCCAATGGTAGAAAAAAATGGGTCGAACTGTGCTTTTGCTGTTGTGCGCGCAGTTCCAGAGTTTTTCCGCTGCCAGGTTCACCCAGAATCACTATGAGCCTGTGCTGCAGTAACACGTCCCAGGGAATGCACGGTTGTATCCCCTGTAATGCGTCAAGATAACTATGTTCCGCTAATCGCTCAGGGGTTTCGTCGGGCGTATATTCCGCAAATCGACGGTCGAGTTCGATGAAATGGTTGGCAATAGTCATAAAATATCGGATAAAAGAACTGTGTTAAGTTGTGTATTTGATAATCTACCTGAGTAATCCGTAGGTTATGCTGAATGTAAAAACGCCCAATAACTCAATGATTGCTGCAGGTCATATCTCTAACAGTCTGATATTGTATACTGCTCCCTTAAAGCCTAACGTAGATAATTACGATCTCAAATATCCGGTTTGCCGTTCTAAAATCAATCTCGTCCACAATGCGCAGCGCTCCCTACGTTTTTTAATTTATATTAAGGAATTCACCAAGGCGTATCCGGACGCCGGTGGCAACGAACAAGCACTTAGCAGCTCACGGATCCAGCAAAGGCGGCGCGGGGTTTTACAACGCGGGTTCCTTCGACAAGGCTCTCCTGAGCGTAGTCGAAGGGCTCAGGACAGTTTTTGGAACATCCCTTTTATATCCCATATTCGAATTCGATTGCTTCATCAACTATGTAGCAAAACTTACTGACGCTTGCTGTAATTGTCGGCAAGCATGCATCCCGCTAAGGCTATTTAATGTGCTATAAAACGTTATATGACTGATATTGTTTTATAAAAAATTATTGACAATATCTGGATCAAAATTTGCTGGTACAAGAATGAATGGGCAAGACAGCCTTGTCCTGCAATCTTGAGCACAGGTAATTTATGAGTAAAATCGGCATTTTTTTTGGAACGGATACCGGTAGCACGCGACTGGTAGCTAAAAGTATTTTTAAACAGTTAGGCGAAGAGTTTGCCGACAAACCCAAGAACATCAACCGCACCAGTCCTGCCGAATTGTTGCAGTATGAAGCGCTGATTTTGGGCACTCCCAGTTATGGTAGAGGCGAGTTACCTGGCTTGTCGACCGGTTGTATGGAACGTAACTGGGAGGAGTTTGTGCCTTATCTGGACGATGCCGATCTGTCCGGCAAACGTGTCGCATTATTTGGTTTAGGCAATCAGGAACGATATGCAGACCGTTTTGCCGGTTCAATGATTCATCTTTACCGGTTATTTTACGGTCAGGGTGCCAACATCATCGGCCACTGGAGTACCGATGGGTATAAGTTCGAAAGATCTGCTGCCGTCGTCGATGATCAGTTTGTTGGTCTTGTGCTGGATCAACGGACCCAGCCGCATTTAACCGACGAGCGGATTAAAACCTGGCTGGCGCAAATTACTCCGCAGTTGCTGCCGGCATTGGCGGAGTTACCCTAACTATGATGCAAACCGATCACGTCACGGATTTAACCCCGTTAGCTGACTGCAATCCATGTATCTATCGCGACTCACTGCTAGCTTCCGGAGCTTGTAAGCCCGGTGATTGTTGCGTTGCTGCTGAAAGCGGCCGACAAATCGACCGGTTTTTCCGAGTTCATCCCGATTATGCAGCGGATTATACTCAAGATGATTTTTGGGAACGGCGGGCAATTGCCGCACGTTATTTGCCCGTTAGCCAGTTGCAACCGCTACTAACCGATCCGGACGAGGCAGTCAGGCGAGTGTTGGCTTATCGAATACCGCTGGAATGGTTAATGGAATTGCGCAACGATCCGTACCGGGAAGTCAGGATCACCGTCGCCGACCGTTTGCCGGAACAACAGCTGGAATTACTGGTCGATGATCCGGATTATTTGGTGCGCGTTTATGTCGCCAAACGCTTGCTGGCTGGACGCTTGTTTCGATTGGCGGTAGATCCGGATAATGAAGTCAGGCGTACAGTCGCTGAGCGCCTCCCTAGCGTTAGTCTCGGTTTAATGGTCAACGATACCGAAGTCAGCATTCGCCGCATCGTTGCCCAGCGCCTTGATGTTGACGATCTGACATTGATGATCAAAGACACCGACTGGACGGTCCGTTACGAAGTCGCATTAAGAGCTCCGCCAGCCTTGTTGGAAAAAATGCTTAACGACGCAGACGAAGAAGTCCGCCTAACCGCACGTCAACGCTGGGAAGCGATAACAGCTGGGCTGGGTACGCTCTCCGTACTTTAATATCACGAGCTTAAATATCCGGTTTTCCGAGCCAAATCAAATGACTAATGGCATAAAAAAGGCTGGAAAATCCAGCCTTTTTAGTCTTGTAAATGGTTAGTTTAACAAACCTTGCAACAAGCCATTCAATTTATGCACAAAAGCAGCCGGATCTTCCAGCTGTCCGCCTTCGCTCAAAATCGCCTGGTCAAACAGAATGTGGGTTAAATCGGCAAAACGGGTATCATCCTGTTCCGCTTTCATACGCACAACCAGCGGATGGGTTGGATTGATTTCAAAAATCGGCTTTCTGCCCATGCCCATTAATTGACCGGCATCCTTCATGATTCTTTCCATATTCAGACTCATGCCATAAACGTCGGCGACCAGACAGGCAGGTGATTCGGTTAAACGATGGCTCAAACGCACTTCACTGACTTTTTCGCCTAACACGTCTTTAATCTGTTTGATAACCGCTTCAAAGTCTTTATTAACTTCTTCATCGGTCTTTTTATCTTCTTCCGTCTCCAGAGCGCCTAAATCCAGATCGCCTTTGGCAACAGACTGTAAATGCTTGCCGTCGAATTCGTCCAGATTGGACACCAGCCATTCATCAATCCGGTCAGATAACAATAAGACTTCAATGCCTTTCTTACGGAAAATTTCCAGATGCGGGCTGTTTTTTGCCGCTGAGAAACTGTCTGCCGTTACATAATAGATTTTATCCTGCCCTTCTTTCATGCGGCTTACGTAGTCTTCCAGTGCAACTTCCTGTTTATCAGTATCCGTATGGGTAGACGCAAAGCGCAGCAGTTTAGCCACTCTTTCTTTGTTGCCATGGTCTTCAATCGGACCTTCTTTAATGACCGGGCCAAACTGGGACCAGAACTTCTCATATTTTTCCGGTTCATTTTTGGCTAAACCTTCCAGCATTCCCAATACCTTTTTAACCGCACCCGACTTAATGGCGCTGATTTGTTTGCTTTGTTGCAGAATTTCTCTTGATACGTTTAGCGGCAAAGAATTTGCGTCAATTATCCCTCTTATAAAACGCAAATAACGCGGCATTAACTGTTCGGCATCATCGGTAATAAAGACTTTACGAATGTACAGTTTTACGCCGTGTTTAGCATCCCTGTCCCACAAATCAAACGGCGCCCGTGACGGCACATAAAGCAACAAATTGTATTCGTTGGTCCCTTCGACTTTACTGTGTACAAAAGACAACGGATCTTGAAAATCATGACCTACATGTTTGTAGAATTGATTGTAATCTTCATCTGAAATGTCTTGACGGGCTTTGGTCCATAACGCAGAGGCGCTGTTAATGGTTTCTTCTTCGATTTGAGCAACCGGTTTAGCATCCTCGCCTTCTTCTTCGTCCATTGCCGGCATGATTTCTTTATCCATAACAATCGGCAAGGAAATATGATCGGAAAATTTTCTGACAATGGAACGGATACGATAGCCGTCTAAAAATTCGCTTTCAGCTTCTTTCAGGTGCAAGACGATTTCTGTTCCCCGTTTAGCTTTTTCGACTGTTTCTATCGTGTAATCGCCTTCACCTGCTGACTCCCAGCGGGTACCTTCGCTTTTATCAGCACTTGCTTTGCGCGTAATTAAAGTGACTTTATCAGCCACTATAAAGGACGAATAAAAACCTACGCCAAATTGGCCAATTAATTCGCTGTCTTTAGCTTGTTCTCCGGTCAAGGCTTCAAAAAATTGCCGTGTGCCCGATTTTGCAATCGTACCGATATGCTCCTGAACTTCAGCACGGGTCATACCGATACCATTATCTATAATGGTAATGGTGCGTTTTTCTTTGTCGAATTCCAGCCGGATTTTTAGCTCGCTGTCGCCTTCATACAAACCATCATTCGACAGCGCTTCAAAACGCAGTTTATCTG
>JBBQCU010000008.1:0-20170 GCA_038319065.1 Methylococcales bacterium | reverse complement strand
AAACTTTACGAGTATCGGTCTGTCTGTAAAAATTTTTTATTACACTTTCGCTTACCGGTTATAAAAACAGCTTGCCATTCCGTAGCAATTTTGGATGTGTATGAGCGTAAAGCTATAGCTTTGCTTATTCGACAAGCACCTTAAGTGATAAAATATAATTTTAACTTATCAATAAAAAAAGATTCAACAGTTGGTCAATAGTTCCCTATGTTCAGATAGCGTCGCCATCCATTGGACTAGTTGTGTAATCTGATTATCAAAGAAATACCTCTTACCTCTATAACTTAAACATATTTATGACAAAGATCCCCACCGTCGGCTTTATTAGTTTGGGCTGCCCTAAAGCGCTAGTAGATAGCGAAAGAATTTTAACGCGGCTACGTTCTGAGGGTTATAGTATTTCGCCGACTTACCAGGACGCTGATTTGGTGGTTGTTAACACTTGCGGATTTATTGATGCCGCAGTAGAGGAGTCACTGGACAGTATTGGTGAGGCTTTGGCTGAAAACGGAAAAGTGATTGTAACTGGTTGTTTAGGCGCTAGAGAACATGAAATCAGGGCGCGTCATCCCCAGGTTTTAAAAGTGACGGGCGCTCATTCTTTAGAAGAGGTCGTCGCTTCAGTGCATGAGCATCTACCACCTCGGCATGATCCTTTTACCAGTCTTTTGCCGCCTCAAGGGATAAAATTAACGCCTAATCACTATGCTTATTTAAAAATTTCGGAGGGCTGTAATCATCGCTGTACATTTTGCATTATCCCATCAATGCGTGGTGATCTGGTTAGCAGACCCGTTGATGAAGTAATGTGGGAAGCTGAACGCCTGGCGAATGCGGGAGTAAAAGAATTATTAGTGGTTTCGCAAGATACCAGTGCTTATGGTTTGGATTTAAAGTATCAAGGCCGGGACTGGAGAGGGCGTTCTGTTAAAACGCGCTTTTATGATTTAGCCGAGGCGCTGGGCGATTTGGGTATATGGGTGCGGATGCACTATGTTTATCCATATCCCCATGTTGACGAAGTGATTCCGCTAATGGCGGAAGGAAAAATCCTGCCTTATCTGGATATTCCTTTTCAGCATGCCAATAGCCGTATTCTTAAATTAATGAAACGTCCGGCGGCCGGACAAAATAATCTGGAACGTATTAAGGCATGGCGGGAAATCTGTCCGGATATTACTTTACGCAGCACTTTTATTGTCGGTTTTCCGGGAGAAACTGAACAGGAATTTGAACAATTACTGCAATTTATGACTGAAGCTCAGCTTGATAGGGTCGGCTGTTTTGCCTACTCTCCTGTAAAGGGAGCGGTTGCCAATGATTTGCCGGATTTGATTCCTGAAGAAATCAAGCAAGAACGTTTGGCTCGTTTTATGGCGCATCAGGCAGAAATCAGCGCCGCACGTTTACTTCAACGAATCGGCAGAATTGAAACTGTCCTTATTGATGAGGTCGTCGAAGAAGGCGCAGTTGCAAGAAGTAAAGCCGATGCCCCGGAAATCGATGGGCAGGTCTTTATTGATGGCGCAACACACCTTAGAATCGGCGATTTTGTCGATGTTGAGTTAGAAGAAGCCGATGAATATGACTTGTGGGGACGTCTTGTTTAAGTAAGCCTATCGGTCCGAAAAACGACCAGTCCGCTTTTCTAGGAAATGCCGCTCCAGTTTTTGAAAATAGGCATAAACTCCATAAAAAAATCCTCCTGCTATTGGCAGCGCAAAATACCAATGCTGTTTGGTATAGGCCAATAAGTTTAATATTTCCGCACCAAAGTAATAAGCTGGCGTTACGGTAATTGCAGCCCATACCCACGCACTAATAAGGTTAATCAATGCAAACTTTTTTGCCGAATATTTGGTAATACCAATCGACATGGGAATAACCGTACGCAAGCCATACATGTAGCGCTGCATAAAAATAATGGGCCAACCGTATTTTTTTAACAGCAAATGTGCAATCGCAAACTTACGCCGCTGTTTATGCAGTTTACGCTGAATAAAGCCTTTATTGAAGCGGCCTACGTAAAAATAGATTTGATCGCCAGTGAAACCGCCCAGCCCCGCTACAAAAACCGTCATGAAGTACTGCATGTCGCCGGTATGAGACATGATTCCTCCCATGATCAGGCCCATTTCTCCTTCCAGTATGCTCCAGGCATACAAAATAACGTAGCCGTATTCCTTAAGCCAACCGATAAATAGTTCTTCCATAAAATCTTTAATTTTGTTTAGAGTGTGCTTTAATTGCAACCATGTCTATGTTTACGCATAAATTGAACATTAAATAATACCGATATAGTAGCATTTTCCTCTGCGTCTTACCTGTTGGCTTTTATATATCCATGAACAGCATCGGAATACCGTAAGTCAAAACAAAATAGCTAATCGCTAAAATTACGCTAAGACTCATTTTGAACTCTAATAATTGTCGAAAAATGTAACTTACAATCGCTATATACCAGCCGACCAGTAATACGCCGATGCCGATTGATATTTCTTCCGAGTACTCCAGATGGTTCATTACCATCCAAAAATAAAGTCCTTCGGTGATCGTGGCCAGCGTCATAATAAAGTTTTCGCAGATAAAAATAGCCGTAAACAGTTGACTAAAATATTGCCATTTTTTGGTGATGAACAATAACGTGGCGATGGACGAAAATGCCATGATTGTCCGCAATAAGACTTCCAGCGTGCCATCGGCAGGATCAGAAATCAGGCCTTCAACAATAATGCCTGAACCAAGATAAAACGCCACCGCTTTCCACATAAACGATTTTGATGGAAATAAATCAGCGGGGTTATTTCGGAACCAGCAAAGCGAAAGGTATTTGATTAATAAATTCATGGTAAAAATGCTTGCACTCAAAAAAATGGGGATTTTGTAACGGATATCAATTTTTCAAACTATTACCTGTTTAGCAAGGAACCTCAGTCAGCACCGTGATACCGGCATGGATGCAGTTATCACGGTGCCATAAATGGTAACTACCGATATCTCTAAGGTAATATTTAGGCGAGGTGCCAGAAATCGCTTCACATCCCTGTGACTGGATTCCGGCATCCATAAAGGAATGACGAGCTTTGGTCGTCGGCTTAAACATCTTGCTAATCATTGTGCGGTTTGTCGTAAAAATGGAGTTCAAAAACATGTTTTTGGACTCCTATTTATATTTATAACAGAAGGTTGTCTGTGCTGAAGTAAGAAGCGCATCCCTTCGTTCAGCGTATCCTAATGCCTTCCATGCTTAAGCTGCTATGATGAGCCCAAGCCCCATCAGGCACCTACAAGATATCTGAAGCGTAATCTGCCAACCGTGAACGCTCGCCTCTGAGTAAAGTGATATGCGCGCCATGGGGCCAGGTTTTAAAGCGGTCTACCACATAAGTTAAACCGGATGTTGTCGCGGTTAAATAGGGGGTATCTATTTGCGACAGGTTGCCGATACAGATAATTTTTGTTCCCGGACCGGCACGGGTTATCAGGGTTTTCATTTGTTTTGAGGTCAGGTTTTGCGCTTCGTCAATAATCATGAACCGGTTAAGAAATGTTCTACCGCGCATAAAGTTAAGGGATCTTATTTTAACCCGGTTCATGAGTATGTTTTTGGTCGCCCCTTGCTCCCATTCATTCTGTCCCATGCGGCTTCCCAGCAGTTCCAGATTATCCATTAATGCACCCATCCACGGCGCCATTTTTTCTTCTTCCGTGCCTGGAAGAAAGCCAATATCTTCACCTATGGAGACGGTTTCCCGAGTCATGATGATTTCGTTGTAAATTTTTTTCTCCATCGTTAGAACGAGCCCTGCGGCAAGAGCCAGCAGGGTTTTGCCTGTGCCTGCCGTACCTAACAAGGTAACAAAATCTACATCAGGATCCAGTAAAACATTAAGGGCAAAATTCTGTTCCCGGTTTTTCGCAGTAATTCCCCAGATATTATTGTGTTTTGTCCGATAGTCCTTGGCCAGTTCCAAAACGGCAACCTGGCCATCACACGATCTGACGATGGCTTCAAAATTTGAATTATCTTCTAAATATAAATACTGGTTAGGATACCATTCGGTAACCAGAGGGTCGTCCAGTCTGTAAAAAGTTCTGCCTTTTTCTTGCCAGGATTCCATTTTGGCACCGTGTTCATCCCAGAAATCGTTTTCCAAAGCAGAGGCGCCGCTATAGAGAAGATCAATATCTTCCAACGTCTGGTCGTTATGATAATCTTCAGCAGTCAACTCTAAAGTGGCTGCTTTGATGCGCATATTGATATCTTTGGATACCAGAATGATCGTGGTATCTGGCAATTCTTTGGAGAGTGCTAAAACTATTCTGAGTATAGCATTATCAACAATGTTGCCGGGCATGCTTTCAGGCAATAGCGCTGTCATGTCGCTGGTCTGAAAGTATAAGTGTCCCATACCCATGGCTGCATCAGATTTCGGTCCGTGTTCTATACGAGATAAAGGCAATCCGTCATTGAGTGTTTGTTGGTTGGCATCGCAGATTAATTCATCCAGAAAACGACTGACTTGCCGCACATTACGGGCAACTTCTGTTAAGCCTTTTTTTGCATGATCCAGTTCTTCCAGGACGATCATGGGGATAAAAATATCATGTTCCTGAAAGCGAAAGATAGCCGCGGGATCATGCATGAGTACATTGGTATCTAAAACAAACAGCTTTTTATCTGGCGGTGTTTGAATGTTCATGATGAGTTGTTTAGAAGTTCAGAGGTGGTTTGGCATTTGTTTGTTTATTCGGAACGGCATGCCGGCAATATTTATAATTTGATCTAGCTGGAGATGTGATTGTTTTTACTAATCTCGGTTAAAGCATCCAGAACTTGCTCAGTATGGTTTTTGACTTTGACTTTACGCCATTCACGAATCAGTATACCCTGGGGATCAATTAGAAATGTACTGCGCTCGATACCTCGAACCTGTTTACCGTACATGTTTTTCATTTTTATAACATCAAATAATTGGCACAGTTTTTCATCTTCGTCTGAAAGCAAATCAAAAGGGAATTCCTGTTTACATTTAAAGCTTTCGTGGACGCGAACGGTATCACGAGATATGCCTAGGATAACGGCATTCAATACATTAAATTTTTCAATATTGTCACGAAAACTCTGACCTTCCAGGGTACAACCTGGCGTATTGTCTTTTGGATAAAAATAAATAACGATATAGCGATCTCGATAATCTGTTAATTTGATAGTTTTATTACCGGTAGAAAGTGCCTCAAAATCAGGAATAGCGTTGCCGATACTTATCTGGTTCATAATGAATCCTATCGTTTTATGGGTTCAAGAATTGCGTCTATATTTAACTGATCGCAAAAATCCAAAAACTCTTCTCGTAATGATAAGAGATGGAGTTGGGGCGGGATTAAAAGGACAAACTTGGTTGAAAATACTGACGATTGAATATAGGGGGCCTGATATGAACTTCCCGTTATTTCTTCAATATCTATATCGCGGTCAAAAAGAAAAGAGGTAATAGACTCGATGACATTATCCTTATCCAATGAAATGGTTTCCAATGAATAAGGCACGCAATCTTTATTTTTCTCTTTGTCCTTTTGATCAGGCCGTAAAGTATGGATTTTGATTTCCAGGCGTTTTTGGATGTTGTCCAGGGTGTTTTCAAATTTGGCAATTTGGTTCCAGTTACCTTGAATAAGCAGGTATGCGGCAGCAGATTGGCCAAGATGGGATGATCTTATTTCTAAAATATTACAGTTGCAATCGCGCACAACGGGCAATATTTCTCCAATAAAATTGATCTGATTGTTACCTAAAACTGTAATGGCTAGTTGCATTGTATTTTTAAAGAAGTTTTTTGGGAGTTTAGCATCAAATGAATGAAACTTTACGAACATTAAGGTTTATTGGTATTAAAATAAAGGAATATATTTTTTTGTCGATAAATAATAAACAATTTCCGGCTTCCAACCAATGGCGTGACAATGGGCAAGGCTTAATCCTTAGCTGTCTATCTTAAATTGAAAGCCCAATTTCCAATTCTTTACTGTTATTTTACCTCTCATCTATGAACTCAAATAGGACTAAAAAACAAAAACTCAGACGGGGCGGTTTCGGCCCTGATTTCAACGTCAGTGAAGATGATTTAATCTTAGCTGATTTGGGTGTGATGCTGGATGAAGAGGAGCCATCCCCTGTCCCCTTGAATCATTTTACGGATGACGAGGAGACCCTTGATAGATTGCTTATCAATTCAGGTTTTGAAGCCAATGATGAACTGGAAGAAGACGATAGGGAGCCCTATGCCCTGGTGATTGATGATATTAATTTTGCTCATGATTTCTCAGGTTTTGATCAATTTGTCGTTGAGTCTATTGAACTGACAGGGCAAAATCATCAAGAAGAGACTGAAGAAATCCCGGATTCGGATTTTCATCTTATGGCTGATTTTGATGAAATACCGGATGAAGAGGATGCTATAGACAGATTGCTTGTTGATGCAGGTTTTGATGCCAATGTTGAATTGGAACAAAGCGATGAAAATTTGGACGCTCTGGTGAATGATGATAAAAGCCGGGCTCATGATTTTGTACTAAATTTTGAGGAGCAGAATGCTATGGTTGCAGATGCAGGTAATTTTCAGTCAGAGGAAAGTGAATTAGCGCTTGATAAAGATGCAATCAATTTTGTTTCTGCAAATGAAGAAAATTCAGAAAGTGGAATGCAGGAACTGGTTATTAAAAAACAATTAAATGATTATGAAAATAAAGTTAAAAAAGCCGCTATTATCACTTACACCTCGTTGAGTATTGGTATTGTCGCCTTATTATCCACAGTAGTCCTGGGCGTAATAGTTTCAAGTATGCAAACAAAAGTAACAAAATTAAATGAACTGGTTTCGATTCTTGAAGAAGATATGAGTACCATTGCTGGAAAAAATTCCGATTCGGAAATTAGCAGTGATGACGCATCTATTGAACAATTAAATCAAAAGGTCAATGGCCTCCCGGAGCAGATTGAAGTACAAACTCCATCTTCCTTGGAGAGTTTAGAAACTGTGAAGAACATCGATGAAACAAAACAGGCAGCCGTCAGCAAGTCCAATGATAAGGAGCAGATTAAACCCCCAGTGTTGGAAAATAAAACTTCTTCAGAGGCCGTTGTCAAAAAGGTATCATCTGAAAAAAAGGAAAACCCTACTCAGTCTGCTGCAGGCTGGTCTGTTATTCTGACTGCCTATGAAGACCTGAGTTATGCCAAAAGTAAAGCTGAAAAATTTATAAAAAAAGGCATTCCCGTTAAAGTGATAGCGGTCGAAATGAATAAGGCAAAGTGGTATCGACTCAAAGTGGGGGGGTTTAAAAATGAAGAGGAAGCAAGCGCGTATGCGGCCAAAATAAAAAAGTCACTAAATTTGAACACAGTCTCTGTGGGTAAAAACTAGTGCAAACGTGATCGGAATTATGAGAAAACAGAAACTGGTTGTTGCAGTTTCATCCAGAACTTTATTTAATCTGGATGATTCACATGCGATATTTGAAGCGCACGGTAAAGAAGCTTTTTGCCGTTACCAAATAGAGCATGAAGAGGAAATTTTATCGCCGGGATATGGCTTTTCTTTAGTTAAGAAGTTTTTGGCTATCAATGAGAGATGTCCGGACGATCCACTCGTTGAAATTATCCTGTTGTCTCAAAATAGTGCCGATACAGGTTTAAGGATTTTTAATTCTATTGCCTATCATGGATTGGCTATTACCCGTGCAGCATTTACCAGTGGCTCGTCACCTTACAACTATATGTCTGCATTCGGAGCTCATTTGTTTTTATCGACCAATGCTGATGATATAGTAAAGACACTGGATGCCGGTTTTGCGGCGGCAACTATTCTGTGTGGTTCCTCGTTGACTAATCCTTCAAGCCAACTGCGTATAGCATTCGATGGGGATTCGGTATTGTTTTCGGATGCGTCAGAACGCATTTATCAACAACGCGGATTGGCTGTGTTTGCCGAAAATGAACGTAACGAAGCAAAAAAACCGTTGCCTGGGGGTCCCTTTAAAGATTTTATTAGTGCCTTGCATCATATTCAAACACAATTTGATTCTCAATCATCACCGGTTAGAACTGCTTTGGTAACTGCGCGCGCCGCTCCTGCTCATGAAAGGGTAGTCAGAACATTGAGAGCCTGGGGTATTCGTATCGACGAAGCGCTTTTTTTAGGTGGTATGTCTAAAGGAGCTTTTTTGAAGGCATTCGGTGCGGATATTTTCTTTGATGACCAAAGGGGGCATTGTGAATCCGCGGCTGAGCATGTAGCTGCTGCGCATGTGCCGCATGGAATAAGCAACGAGAAAATACTGAAAAATTAACCTAAAAAAATCAATTGAAACAACAAGCGAAGTTTAAGTTGCCCTAAAAATATCGCCAAGGAGCCAGTGGCAACAAGGTTAAAATAAGTCATTGAGGGGATCATGCCATAAATTAACCTTTATAATCACGTTTAAAGGTCTATTCCAAGTCGTTCAGATACAAATCTTCAATTAACTTTCTTTCTGCCGGAGTAAGCAAAATCCGCGCATATCTTTTTTCCGAACGGTTAGGTTCAGCATCATATTGTTGACGACGGTCGGGTAAACGTCTTTTATCAGTGCGTCGGTCTGCCATGCGACGATTAAAATTTGGACAGTCTACATGGTTATTTTTTACATATTCCAACCAGTCTGGTGAGCCAAATTCGTATGGAACTTTTCGTCGGTCTTCCCTACGTTGTGTCATAAATGACCTTCGTTCGCTTGTCCTCAAATCAACTATGTTCATTTTTTGTCCCCCTGATTTTAAAATGGTCCATTAATTGGCGTAAATTATAATAATAGAAGATATTTTCATAAAATACAAAGTTGAAATCAAAATAGTTAGAAACCTAATTGTAACCATTCATTTTTCAACATCCAGTAGATCAACATTAGTCCGGCAGTGTCCTTAATTGGCAGTCAATTAAAGCGATCTAGCCAAGCGATGCAGTGCTTCACTACCATGATTAAACAACGGCCAACCATCACCCGTCAGGACTGCTTTAATTCCGGGTAAGTCTGCAATACGCTTGACCGATTGAATCGCCTTGTGTAGATCAGTGAGTTTTGTTTCCGGTAATATACATAATTCACCACCGATATGACAGCGAATTAAATCGCCTGTTATCAGGGTCGTGTGTTCCAAAAGGAGAGCGAGTTCTCCCGGCGTTTTAGATCCTTCAAGTTGATAAGCGATTAATCCGGGAACGACTTCTTCATTATCATGTAACCAGCGTTCGCAGGAAATAGGAAACGTATCTTCTTCACCTGATGGACCGTAAATTGCTGCACCCGTGCTGCTTGCAATATGTTCAGCATCCCGGCAATGGTCACTATTGGTAATCACGATGAAATTGACTCCACCCAATCGTTGCAAATGGCTATGGTCATGTTCTGACATCGGCAGAGGATCAATCAAAACATTACCGCCATCACGTACCCATAGCACACTGTGAAAATCCAGATTGCGTTCTTTATTGAATTCTGACCAGCCAAATAAATCTTTTCTGTGTAATTGTTTCATTAGAAATTTCCTCGATTAATTTTCTTACACATTATACTTTTTCGGGAAGATAAGTTCTAAATAACACTTTTGTTGTTTAAGTGCCTTTTGGCGACTCTCGGCGTTGTTTAGAAAGTGATGGCGTGTTTTATCGTCAACTCGAGACCAGAGTGTAATTTCATTGATCGAACGAAAGCATCCCAGGCAGATATCGTCATCATTCAGGCAGCAATTTCTGATGCAGGGTGAAGTTAATCTATCTGGATTTGAGCTCATTGAAGATTGTGATTGTTTGTTGAGAAGAGAGTTCTATCATATCTTTCACCAACAAATACTTGGTAAATCTGTACAACTTTTTTAAAAATTTATTTTGAGGGTTTAAATCGCGAAATTGCGAGAGTGATTCTTTTGCTACTGCAAATTCTTTTTTTTCCAATAATTCTAAAACATTCTGACATTGCTTGCGGATGATAAGATCACGGAAGATCAGCGCTAAGGGGGTTTGTCTCAGGTAAATGGATTTTGATAAAGCCAGGATAGCCATTTTCGATTCACGCGCATCCCAAAACTTTACAGCATTGATTAACCAATTTCGCGCCAATGTTTCGCAGCCGAGAACACCGGCTAGATCAGCTTGGCAACGAGGACAGAACTGTGCCCCCGTTAATCGCGCTTTGCAGCAAGGGCAGCGCTCCATCAGGATTCCAGATAGTAGATAATATCGGCTAATTTCGCTACGGACTCGTGCAATCGATCATCGAGTCCAGCTTCGATACAGTTATTAATGTCTTCGATTAAATCGATCATATCTTCTTTGTCTTCATTGGATGTTATGTCGAATAAGGCTTCGGCTTTGGTGATCAGCTTGCGCGCCTCGACGACTTCCGGCGCCTCATTTTTAACAACGCGGATAGTTTCATTTTGTCCGAATAGTTTATTGATGCGCTGCCGGGCAGTATCCAAAGCACCGTGTTCAAAGCGCGAAATAGCGTTTTTGATGGTAATGGATTTTTCCAGGCCGGTCGCTTTTTCCTGTGCGGAAACATGCAGCATACCGTTAAGGTCGAGGGCTAAGGTGAGTGTGATAACGTTACCTGCGTCGACATCTTGTAAACCTTCAACGAGAAATTCGCCAATTTTTATATTATTCAATGCATCAGGATCTTCACCCTGATAGACGGTTATATTAACGACTTCCTGACCATCATGATTGGTTACAAAGGCTTCGGTTTTACGATTCGGTAGTGCGGTATTTTTGTGAATAATAGGTACATAGGTGAACGGATAATATTCAACGTTCATATAACCAATGGCACTAGTGCCGTAAGTATAAGGTGTAACATCGACCAACACTGCGTTTACCTCTTGGCCGCTTATCATCGTAGCCTGAATGGCTGCGCCCATGGCGACGCATAAATCGGGATCGACTTCGCTGTGTGGTTCAAATCCGAATTCATTATAGAGTCGTTCACGAATACAAGGCGTACGCGTTGAGCCGCCCACCAAAACAATTTCATCAATATCAGAAGGAGTTAATTTTGCACCTTTCATGGCGATATGCACGGCATCAATAGTGGCGTTGATATAGTCCTCGATCATGTCTTCGTAATCCGGCCGAGACAACTCTAAAGACAAATGAATAGCAGCCCCTTCATGTTCCAGCAAGTATTCTTCTTCAATCTTTGCATAAGGCTCATCGGAAAGGACGAATTTTGCATTTTCCGCGGCACGGGTGATACGCGCCAATGCCTTGCTGTGCTGGCGTACATCAACGCCTTGAGTTTCCAGCAGATGATCGAGAATATACTCAATGATCTGTTGATCGAAATCATCGCCGCCCAGATGGTTGTCGCCATGGCTGGAAAGCACTTCAACAACACCTGCTTCGATATTTACCACTGAAACGTCAAACGTTCCTCCGCCCAAGTCATAAACCAGCATGCGTTTTTGTTCGACCTGATCGCCGCCATAAGCCAGCGCTGCGGCAGTGGGCTCATTGATCATGCGCACAACTTCCAATCCTGCAATTTCTCCGGCTTCGCGTGTGGCCTGCCGTTGCGCGTCAGAAAAATACGCAGGTACGGTAATTACCGCTTTGGTAACCGGTTGATCAAGGTATTGTTCTGCAATGGCTTTGAGACGTTTGAGGATAATGGCGGAAATTTCCTGTGGCGCATAAGCATGACCGGCTAAATCGACTTGTATGTCTTGCCCCATCAAACGCTTGATGGATTTAACTGTTCGTTCCGGGTAAACCAGATATTGGTTTCTGGCGGTTTCGCCAACCAAAATATCACCCTGATCATCAATACCTACAAAAGACGGCAGGATTTTCTTGTTGTTGTCTGCAACCACCACTACTTGCCCATTTTCTACAATGGCAACTTCCGAGTTGGTTGTTCCTAAATCAATTCCGATAATGATTTCGTTCATAAGATATTTTTTTTAAGTTTTAGAGTTTGTTGACTTTGACTTCTGCCAGACGCAGGACATGATTTTCAAAAAGAAAACCTTTACGCAATTCATCAATTACAATACCGTTATCAAGTTTTGGGTCATGATCGATTTCAACTGCACTCATGGTGCGTGGATCAAGCAGCTTGCCGATGCAATCTATAGAAGAGACATTGTGTCGCTGTAACAACTGTTCAAAGCGTTTGAGTGTGATGGACTGTCCTTCTTTAAAAGATTTTATAAAGCGGATATCCTGTTTTTTAGAGTGGTTGAATAAAGATGAAACCGGATGGTAGTTTTGTAAAACTCCAAAGCCCGCACTTAATCGATCATAAATATCGACAATATCGAGGAGTAACATGCGTAAAGTTTCACTACGCATTTGCTGTAATTGTTCACTATGAGCGGCAAGCTCATCGGCAAGCGCTTTATTTGCAGTTTGCACGGTTGTCAGGGCATTATCGAGCGTGTCCAGGGTGGTTTTGAAGTGTCTTGACTCCGCCTTGACTTCACTTCTTAATCCAGCCATTTCGCTGAGCAAGGTGCTCAAATCAGGTTGTTCCGCGCTGATTATATGAGCTAAATCGGTTTGTTCCAGATAAGTCTGGAATTCTTCCAGCAAACTGTTTTTATGTATATCATTCATGCCGTTGTCTTTCTTGGGTGGATGTTCAGGAGCGCTTTGTCTTCAATACTGGCACGCAATAATTTTTCGAAATGCTCAGCGCTCATTAATACTGGCTGATCGCTAGTGAATGCCCGATCAAGCAGGGCATCAAAATCGGCTTCCGGGTAATTAAATAATGCGTTTTTCTGACGACATGTCTCATTTTTAATGGTTTCGTAAGCGCTATGAATTTCTTGGAATTTTTCATGATCCCGATCAGGCGGGTTGAGCTTGACCTTCTGCAAATAAGCCTGCTTGATTTCACTATCGGTGGCTTGCTCGCCTACCTCTAAAATTTCATAAGGTGTTTTCATAAGTGTTTGGACTATATTAAAAAAACGGAAATGGCTTTGGTTTTGAAGTTACTTTTTGGCTATTAAAGCATTCAACAATTTTTTCAGCAGTCACGCCTATATCAATATCGAGGTCATCCGCAGCTTTTAGCATTAAAAAGGCAAACAATGCTTCAGGATCATCGTTGAGCAAATCAAACATTTTATTCACGTTGTTTGATAAATAGTTAGCGGCAAGTATCTTAAGCATCCGCTCCGGTGTATTTTTTTTAGTAATCTCAATCGTTTTCCTTTCCAGCTGATCAAATAAATCATCGGGCAGATGACCAAAAAGCTCATCTATTGGATCATAGTCATCATTGTTACCGCCAAATAATGAATCGAAAATATTGAAGACGGATGACTTACGTGATTTATAGTATTGCTCAAGAAATTTACCTATCAGGGCCGTTGCACGCTGGTCTTTTTGCTCTTGAGCAATTTTTAAACTCTCTTGCAATCGAAAGCTGTTTATATCGGAACATTTTGTTGGATCGCCGTTGGCTTCGGAATATACACGATAGAACATCCAGATTGGCTTATCCCATTGCGGCAGGGCAATTTTCACGCAAGCCCGCAACAATTCAAAATGGTTGATACGATCAAGACATTGACACAGCGTTAATAGTGTATCTTCACTAGCGGTTTGTTTGAGTGATTGTTTAATAATGGCTTTTACTTTTTCCAGCGCCTTATGCAGGTGTGTCTGGTTCGAGCTATCGTCATCAGCATATTGCTGAATCTGCTGCGTAAGCTGAACTATTTCTTGCTGAGACAGTAAATAATCATTTGCGAGTGGCGGTAATAGTTTTAGTAAAGGGGCGATAGGCAAGTTCAATAATAATGCTTCCATCATAATGTAAAAATGCGTATTGAATACCCCCTCATTGTTTTTTTGCATGGCTTCTATAATTAGCTGTTCCCCTCTTTTTTTGTCTTCCCCAACAAACACAAAAAAACCTCGCATTAACTTCGCTTGCGTTTGGTAACGTTTACCGATCGTTATTTTTTCCGCTTGTTGAATTTCCTTTTCGACCAGATGAAACTTTTTACTTTTAATTAATTTTCGCGCATGGGCCAAGTGACTGGTAAATAAAACCTGTTTGGCAAAAGTGTTAACGGGATCAATTTTTAATAAGGCCTGGGCATATTGTGTCGCTTTTTTAAACGCTTTGTTACGCGTCGAAGCTTTGATCGCCAGACCCAACAACTCAACATCATTTGGAAACTTCATGATGCTGTTATCCAGCCATTCCTTATACGTATCAGCTTCCAGTTCCTGCCGTTCGTGATATTGGAGGATTTTTATATAAGTTTCACGATCGTCCGGGTCAGCGGAGAGGCTATCTATCAGCCACGAAATGGCCTCTTCAGGCGATTCCTGATGCGCCGCAATATGCCTCAAAATCAGCGCTGCCTTGAAAGCACCCTCAGCACCCTGGGTGTTTAAAACAGCAATGCCTTGCTTCCAATAATATTCAGCGCCATAAAAATCCCCATCGCGTTCACACTTAAGCGCCTTTAAGCGCCAAGCTTCAAAATCATTTAAGGCACCAAAATGCCTGATAAAATCGCGCTGCCCGGCAGGGTAAGTAGAAAGTGCGGCAAGGCAGTAATGTTTCGCCAAATCGGCGTCAAACAATGTTTGATATTGAATAGCTAAATTAAATTTTACTTTGTCCGTTAAGCGATCTTTTTGTTTAGTTAAAACGCCCAGTAGTTCGATCTGCTTCTTATTTAAGTTTTTGGTTTCTTCGATAATTTTGATTTGGGGTGGAGTGAGTTGTAATAAGTCATTAACCAGAGCTGCGCCGTCATGTGAAATAGCAAGGAGCAATGCGCCCATTTGTTGATAAGGCGAATGGTGAGGAATTTTGGCTAACAGCGTTTGTGCTTGTTCGACCGATTCAGGAATCATGAGGGCTGCTTTCATAACCGTACGAAAATCACGGAAAGCGGAACGAAAGGGCAACATCTTCAATGCCCGCTCAATATCTTCCAGCTTGTTGTTTTGGTAAGCACTCAAGGCTTCTTGGACTAAATCTAAATGCATGATGAAAACCGAATCCCTCGGCAACACATCCAGACAATTGATTTTTCCGGTAATGATCAGTAAACCTAATAAACCGGCAAGATCAGGATAGAGTTCGTCCAGTTGCTTTGTCGTCAATTGACCAAGGTAGGTTTTGATCTTTGCCATGTCATTTGTTTGCAATAGCCAACTGATATACTGGTCAAGGGCTTGGTGCGGCGGCTCTGCATTTCGGGCATAATTTTCCCATAAAACCAGCGCTTCTTTGACCATTCCTTTTGAAGCGAATGCCAGGGCTCTTTGTAAATAACAATGTGCCAATGCCCGTCGCCAATCAGCATTATTAGCGCGTTTTAACAGGGATTTGTACAGGTCAATGGCCTCCTTGTATTGCCCCGTATTCAGTTTTGACAATGCCTGGTTTTCAAGAACACTATCATCTTGATGACTTGATTTGGACGTGCTGCTGGGTGGTTTTTTCTTCATGAGGCTCATGAGTAACGCAAAATGATGTTTTTAAAAATTCGCCATTATAATGGGTAAGGCAAGTCTTAGTGTACTCAAATTGGTTTTTATAGTTTTTGGGTTAGAGGAGCTTTTATTCGCATTCAATGCTTGTCAACAAAGTTCTGGCAGACAATGCATCCCGTAAGATATAACACGGAAGACGGATAAGAAGACAAGTCAAAGCGTTCATGTTATAAATTTGCCATTCCTTAAGAAGCAAATCCCAGTAAAGTATCGAGCTTCTTTTGTTGTTCCAGGGCATACAAGTCGTCAAAGCCACCAACATGAAGATCGCCTATATAGATTTGAGGCACTGTCCTGCGTTTTGTTCTGCGCATCATTTCCTCTCTCAAGCCGGTTTGGCCATCAACATTAATCTCGGTATAAGAAGCGCCTTTTTTGTCGAGCAGGCGTTTAGCCATAACGCAGTAGGGACAAATATGGGTTGTGTAGATGAGTATCTCAGGCATGTTTTATTGATGTTTGTTAATATGTAAGGTTAAAGGACCCAAAATAGCCCTTGTGCCTTTAACATTGTACCTTAATTTATTTTTAAGAGATTATACTATGAGTGATTTACCAGATAATTTGAAATATGCGAGCTCCCATGAATGGGCGTGTGTGGAGGACGATAATGTCGTTCGTGTGGGTATAACCGATTTTGCCCAGGAGCAATTGGGGGATTTGGTTTATATAGAGTTACCTGAATTAGGTCGCAAAATTGAAGCGCAAGAGCAATGTGCTGTGGTTGAATCGGTTAAAACAGCATCAGATATATTCAGCCCGGTTTCCGGAGAAATTATTGCAGTCAATCTGGCCTTGGCAGATGAGCCTGAAAAAGTAAATGATGATCCTTATGGGGCATGGATTTTTTGTGTCAAAGCAGATGATCCATCGGGTCTGGATCAGTTGATGGATGCCGATGCTTATCAGCTTTTCATCAAACATTGATACTGAAATTCAGGGTGGAAATGTTTTTACAATTAACTTGCATACTATTTACTTCTTTTTGAACGGGTAATCAGTGAAACAATGGCAAATCAAAATGCAAAAGGCTTTAAACGCCTTATCAACGCGTGTATCTTTTCTGTTGCCGGGTTTAAAGCAACGTGGGAACATGAAGAGGCATTCAGACAGGAAGTTATCCTGTTTTTAATAACAACGCCACTGGCAATATGGCTGGGAGAAACCGATATTGAAAAACTGCTGTTAATCGGCAGCATTGTGCTGGTTATGCTGGTTGAATTATTAAATACCGCTGTAGAAGCGGTGGTTGACCGTGTAGGTTTTGAACATCATGAATTATCCGGAAGAGCCAAAGACATAGGATCAGCGGCAGTTATGATGTCTTTAACCTGGGCAGCGGTAACCTGGGCATTAATTTTACTTTAAAGAGGAATATAAATGAGTGCATTAATATGCGGATCCATGGCTTATGACACCATCATGGTATTTCATGATAAATTTAAAAACCATATTTTGCCGGAAAAAGTTCATATCCTGAATGTATCCTTTTTAGTGCCGGTAATGCGCCGTGAATATGGTGGTTGTTCGGGTAATATTGCCTACAATTTGAATTTGCTTGGTGAAGAAGCATTAGCAATGGCAGTTGTGGGTCATGATTTTGAACCTTACAGCCAATGGATGAGCCAGAATGGCTTATCCAGTGAGTTCATTTATATCATGGATAATCATTACACTGGACAGGCTTATATCACCACAGACGAAGAGGGTAATCAGATTACCGCGTTCCATCCAGGCGCAATGAGTTTCTCTCATTTGAATTCTATACCAACCGATAGAGACATCAGCATAGGCATCGTATCGCCCGATGGTAAAGAAGGTATGCAGCTACACGCCGACCAGTTCGCAGAGTTGGACATACCCTTTATTTTTGATCCCGGTCAAGGTATGCCCATGTTCAACGGTGCGGAATTGCTTAAATTTATCGATCAAGCTACCTGGGTGACATTGAATGATTATGAATCCGAGTTGATGCAGGAACGCACCGGATTGTCATTAGCCCAAATGGCGGAACGAGTGGAAGCTTTGATTATTACTCTGGGCGGTAAAGGTTCTAAAATTTACACGAATGGAGAGTGCATTCTCATTCCATCTGCAAAACCCAAGGCCTTGCTTGATCCTACCGGCTGCGGCGACGCCTATCGAGCAGGCTTGCTCTATGGCTTGATGAATGAGCTGGATTGGGAAACTACCGGAAGAATTGCCTCATTAATGGGGGCAATCAAAATAGAACATCACGGTACCCAAAATCATTCATTGGACATGGCCGATTTCAAGCAACGCTATCACGAAAACTTTGGTTGTTCATTTTAAGATACTGAGCTTTTCATGCTGAAAAATACCCAAGAGTTATTGGATATAATGGCACGTCTGCGCAGACCGGAAGATGGCTGTGCATGGGATTTGAAACAGGACTTCAAGAGCCTGATTCCTTATGTTATCGAAGAAGCTTACGAAGTCGTCGATGCCATTGAGCGCAATGACCTGGATGATTTGCGGTCGGAATTAGGCGATCTGCTGCTGCAAGTCGTTTTTCATGCCCAGATTGCCAAGGAGAATGGCCTGTTTGATTTTGAAGCCGTGTCGGCAGGCATTTGTGAAAAACTGATCCGCCGGCATCCGCATGTTTTTTCCAACGCAGTTTTTAACACCGATGCCGAACGCCATCAGGCCTGGGAACAAGCGAAAGCCGGCGAGCGGCAAGAAAAAAACAAAACCGCTGCACAGGATAGCGTTTTATCGGGTGTAGCGGGTAATCTACCTGCATTAATCGAGTGTGAAAAAATTCAGGACCGTGCCGCACAGCATGGTTTTGATTGGCCCGATGTCCCGCCTGTATTTGAAAAAGTGCAAGAAGAACTGGATGAAGTCAAACAAGCCTGGGAATCCGGCGACCAAGCACATATACAGGAAGAAATAGGAGATTTATTACTGGTCGTGGTTAATCTGGCTCGTCATTTAAAAGTCAATCCTGAAATTGCACTGAAGGAAAGCACCCGAAAATTCTCCAAACGATTTCACTATATCGAGCGACAGGTTGAAGCGTCCGGCCGGAGCTTATTAGACTGTGAGCTAATGGAGCTGGACGCTTTCTGGCATGAGGCAAAAGTGGTGTTAAAATAAAGATGAATTGTTGAAAAATCGTAACTATTCAGCCACAGATTGACACAGATGCACACTGATAAACTGAAATATAAAGAACTTACCCATCTTATTATCAAGGGTTTCTATGAGGTTTACACTGAGTTAGATGGCGGTTTCCTTGAATCGGTCTATGAAAATGCAATGACCTTGGTTTTACAACAACAAGGATTGCAGGTAGAAACTCAAAAAGAAATTGCTGTTTACTTTCGTGGAAACCTCATCGGCAACTTCAGAGCAGATATGATTGTCGAGGAAAAAGTAATGTTGGAATTTAAAGCGGTTCGATGTCTTGAGCCTGTGCATGAAGCACAGCTGCTCAACTATTTAAAAGCGACCTCTATTGAGGTGGGATTGCGCATGAATTTTGGGAATCAGCCAAATTTTAAACGATTCGTTTACAATAAACAACAAAAGCAATCTGTTTAATCTGTGTTAACCCGTGGCTTAAAAATTACGAATAAACTTAGTAGAATATACTGGATTGTGAGTGCCTGTGGATAATGAGTAATGAATATAATGCGTCCGCAATAGAGGTTTTAAGCGGACTGGAGCCGGTTCGAAAACGTCCCGGCATGTACACGGATACCACCCGGCCCAACCATCTGGTACAGGAAGTCGTTGATAACAGTGTTGATGAAGCGTTGGCTGGTTATGCAAAGGCTATCGATGTGGTCTTGTATAAAGACGGTTCGGTGCTGGTTACTGATGATGGCCGCGGAATGCCGGTCGATATTCATCCGGAACAGGGTATCCCAGGCGTCGAGGTGATTCTCACTCAGTTGCATGCAGGCGGAAAATTTTCCAATAAAAACTACCAGTTTTCCGGCGGTCTTCATGGTGTGGGGGTATCGGTCGTTAATGCCTTATCGGCAAAACTTGAAATTGAAGTCAAACGCAATGGCAAAGTTTATTGCATGGAATATGCCGATGGCGAAAAACAAACTGAATTGACGGAAACCGGCACAGTAGGCCGCAATAACACGGGGACAGCGGTCAAATTCTGGCCGAATGAAAAATACTTTGATTCCAATAAAATATCAGTTACCAAACTGAAACACGTCTTACGCGCCAAAGCGGTTTTATGTCCGGGCTTGAAGATAACCTTAAAGATCGAGCAATGCGACGAAGAGTATCTGTGGTGTTATCAGGATGGTCTTAAAGAATATTTACTGGACCGGATAGGCGATATTGAATTTAGCCCGGAACAGCCATTCATGGGCAGCATATCGGCCAATCATGAGGCAGTTGAATGGGGCATCGTCTGGGCGCTTGAAAATCCACCTGAAGTGCTCAACGAAAGTTACGTTAACCTGGTACCTACCGCACAAGGCGGAACCCATGTCAATGGTTTGAGGGCAGGCCTGACCGAAGCCATGCGTGAGTTTTGCGATATCAGGAATATTCTGCCGCGTGGCGTCAAGGTGGCGCCGGAAGATGTTTGGGAAAACTGCCATTTT
>JBBQCU010000007.1:0-20594 GCA_038319065.1 Methylococcales bacterium | reverse complement strand
ATTTTCTGGACGGCCAAAGCGCTCAAATGCAAGACCTAGTTTGATGAATTCATCGATAGCTCTGAAATGCCAATATTGGTGAAATCGTTCTAGTTTCTTCCCATTTCGGTCCCATTCACTTGCTTCTGGTATAACCCGTGGAAAAACAATAAGTCTTTCTCCTTCAAACCGAATATCATAATCCTCATCAAAGCAAAACCAGCTTAGGGTTTCGCCCACAAGTTGATTAAAGCATAAATGGGCATCTACTAAACGAGAGAAGGCATTTAAATGCGAAATACATTTTTCGGCTGCTCGCGCTGTGGTTTGGGACGGAAATAGCAACGATGACATGTGTTTGCGAAGCGATTCGCCGATGATACGCTCAGATATAAAAAAATCGCTGTCAGAACTGGCTTTTAATTTTGAAATTAGAATCTGGTTTATGGCATCGGTTATTCCCTGAAATTCGTCGCGATGTTCCTGAGCCTTATGCTTTTCAATTAGATGAGGCCTTAACTCCTGCTGTCCTAGGTTTAAAACGAGATTCTGAAATGCATATAAGCTTGCGTAGATCAGGATTTCCATCGGCGTTAGCCGTTTCAGCTCGGCCTCTATGGTCTTGATTACATTCTCAAGTTTCCGGTGCTCGCCCTGGATAATGTTACAAGCGTCAATAAATTCGGAGAACCCTTTGCTGAGATTGAGCGCCTTGATTTCCTTCCAACGCAATCCAGTTGGAAATAAAAATATCTGGGAATATCGAATTCCACGCCGGAGTGCATCCGGTGCCATGGAAGCCAAGTGTTGCAGCCATCCAGGACGAGTAACCTTGTTTTGCGGAAGATACCGAGCAAGCGCAAGCGCAAAGGTTTCCATTTCCAGTACCTCGGCAGGCACGTCATCCCAAAAATTGGCTGTCCAAAAATCAAGATCACGATCAGCGGCACTCAGGTTTCGCTTACCGACCTTGGCTGGTTTACCATCAAGGTACCGGTGAATCAACTTCATAATAGCGTCAACCGCCGAATCTCCTTTATTGGTTAACCGGATAAAGCGATCTTGATAAATATTGAGGAGCGGCTCTGCAATCATTATTTCACCTTAAATCCTTGAATCGGGCGCATAGTCAAAATCGTATCTTCAATCAGCCAATGCTTCTGAACGATGCCTTTCTGCTGCTTTTTCAGCTGTTGCGAATTAGTATCGCATGTAGCAGTTGACCCTAACCAACGCCAAGGCACAGCTTAAAACACAATATCTTGCAGCAAGATTTCTTCGCTATCTTCGTCCAAGCTGACTTCATGAATCCAAAAAATGAAAGGCCCGACACCCTGTTGATATGTAAAACACTTGAGCCGTTCGCAGTGACTGACTTCGGGTAACCACTCCCGGGTATGCCGAACACTACTTTGATCAGATAGCTGAAAATCAATCCAGCATATCTGGGGAAATCACGAGGGTGTTGGCTTACGAACCCCATATTATCAATTAAATTAATTTTATTGCAGTCCTTTCAAACTGGTATAAACTCTCAAATATAGAAAAGTAATCCCGTTCTCTTTCGTTTGGCTGGCGTTAGGGGGGCGAAGAGGCCTGAAAAGGTCAATTTATATGGAGAAAGCCAATGTCTCAACTACCTCAACAGGGTGGAGCGTCCGTGTATGCGCGCGGCCAAATCCCGTCTACTGATCTTGCTTCCCTCATTGATTTTTTGGTGAAAGCTTTCCCACCGAGTGGTGATGATCTTAATCATCCTTCTGGCTGGTCTGTTCTAAAATTCGATCCAGAAAAAAAACGTCTAAGTATCAATACCTACGGAATTCTTCGTCGTTTTCTCGCTCAAAACGAAATGCGTGATGCGTTTCGTCAAACATCGACCAGCGGATTTCTGCGTGACTTGGTAAGCCCTCAAAAGAATTTCACCGCAAAATTTGGCGGCCGGATTTTCAATGACAAAATTACGGAACTTTCTCAGCAGATTACCAAGTTAAAACGACTTATTACAGACGATATCGAAAAATTTGGAGTGTCGCCGGACAACCTGCTCGTTAATGACCCAGCATCCGCCCTTCAGGAGCTTTCAAAAATAACGGGAATTAAGGATTTTCTGAAAGAACTGCCTGCAAAAATGGTGTCCATCGAATTTACTAAAACCAATAGACAAGCATCAAGTCGTGAAAAAGAGGTCGCGCGTGTTTTTTCTGCATTGGAAGACATTCAAGCTGAAGATTGGCTTGATCGCATGGCGAGGAGCATTGCGGATGCCCAGTCCCACCGTGATGATGAATTTGACGAAATACAAAAGGATAAGCTTCTCGAAACACTCCGGCAAGATTTTGATAAGCATGATAGCCAGATAACTCGTTTTCTGAATTTTCTTGAAGACGAAGCTTTGGCTCGTGTGCGCTTGAGAGTCAGCTTCGCCATGATGGAAAGCCTCGCTGTCCAGGTATCAAAATCTGATCATGCCAATGACCGGCGGTTTGTCGATTATGTTCAACGCGTCAGCAAGCTATTCGAACATTATGGGTCACCGGAATCCCCTCATTCTTTGCAGCTTAATTTAACGCGTGTTTATGGTCTAAGCGCTGAGTTTTCGATTTCCCACGAACTGGTTAAAGCCATGTTCTACAATTGCTTACCCATATGGGCTGAATGGAAAACACAACTGTTCGAATCACGCCGAATCGATCCCCTATCGCGCGGTGTTTCAGTGGTACGCGAGGTTAGTTACCGATTCAGGGTCAATGGAAAAGATCCTCGAAACGAGATGGAGCATGCCTTCGACTCCAGGCTTAAGCGCCTGCGTGAAGTGCTGCTGGATCATTCAGGTAATGAGCCATCGCCCTTTGTTCTGCGAAGAAGTTTGACTGAGGTCGTGTTTCTTTGGCTGGTTTTGAACCCCAATATCAACTCATCTAGTCTTTTGATAGAAGCAGAACAGTTGGTACAACGCCTTCAAGAACAGGGACAGCCCGGTATAGCTACGCTGTTGGATAACTTGTCATCCTGGAGCCCTGCCGTCAAGGGACTGAGCAAAACATTAATTACCCTATTGCGCACCAAATCCCGAAACGTCCTTACCCATGCACAACGGGCAATAGATGATTTATACCTCGTCGTTCAACAAGGCGTGGTGGATTGGTCTGCAATAGAGCGCTCCAAAGGTAAAGTGCGCGACCCGCTGATCAAGTCTGCCGCAGAACAATCCGAAAATGTCGAATGGTTTAAACACATCCAAATCGCTTGCAAACCGGATGAAGTTTTGGACCCATTATTTTCCATACGTATTCGGACGATCTTAAATGAAAGAACCCTCGCCGTGCGCGAAGATGGCAATTCGACCCTTCAAGTTAGTAGGGAATTACCCGATAAACTACTCAACATCACCTGGATGCCAATCAGTGTCGATGAAAAGCAAACACCTGTAAAACCCCGACATAGAGCCAAAATTGAGTCTGCTTGGCGCATGGGGGCGGGGATCGACATATGGTATGATCCTGACCAATTAAAATATAGCACTCGAAAGGATATTCCTGAAGAAGATAATCGACAGTATCGCGCTGCGGCAGCAACAGTCATGGCTGTATTGGTTTATGTTGTACTTCAGGTTCTGACCGAAAAGCTAGTCAAAACATCAGCTGAATTATTGCCGGCATTGATGGTTCGATTTCAGGCTCAGGGCAAAAAGGCCTTGGAAAATGAAGGTGATCATTGGGTTTATGCGATCTCTCAAGCCATTGAGTCTGCCCTGATGCGAGATATCCCAATACGCATGCAAGGCTTGGTGACAGAGGGGGAGCGACGCTACAAGGACAAAGGCGCGGCCTTTGCATTATCAGCGGCATTTCCAATCATAGTAGGTACCGGTACCGCGCCCTTCATTAACAAGATTGCGACAGTGATTTATTCGACTCGCCCCTGCGATGACTTTCCAGGGTCCGATGATACCGCCGGCTTTATATTTCGAGCCAAAACCTATCTTGCGGATGTCGTCAATGATGGTCCGATGGCTGGCTATCGGCTTGCATTTGATCGGATGCAATCCCATGTTGTTGAGACACGCGATGCCTTCAAAAGCCCCAAGCTCATCGTTGAAGAAGTATCAACGCTCCAAGACATGGGTTATGAGCATATTATACTGCTATCAAGCCATTTCGGTAATCCGCGTATCAACCGTTCGGCTCAGCGGCATTCTCCACATACACAAACGGCATTCCTTGACGAGGTAGCCAGTAAATTTGCCCATGTTAGCCTTTACATGTTGAGGCGTGACGTGTTTCCGGCAACCCGCCTTCATACCCGCACTCGTTCAGAATCAGCTTTCGAAACCGTTGGAATCTCTGACCATGATGACTTTGTTATTGATCAAGGAGATGGCGTTCTTAAACAACTTATCCCGGTCTATACCTTTGCAACGTTGGCAATTGTTGGCAATGATGAGGCGGCGAGACCTCAGTCGGGATTTTGTACTTACTTTTGGGATGCGGATTACCAGGTTCGAAATAGCGAATGGCGGGAACGAGTCCGGTCTAATCTCCTGGGCTCAAGCAATGGCATTCGTGATTGTCTTTTGAACGTATTAAGAGGATTACACTACCTGGAAGCGGAAAAACAACCCGAAGGCGGCGTTTTCAAACCGGTACTAGATCCCTTTGGTTGGGTACAGCCGACTTCAAATGGGGCGGCGGGTGAAATCGTTGTGTGTCCTTCCAGCAGACGCAAGGGGAACGTTTTATTGTCATTACCAGCATTACTGTCACATGTAACAGAGAGTTTGCATAAAGGAAAACGTTAAAAATGGACTTCACTCAACGGCAATCCTTATGGGGCCAGGTATTCGAAATTGCCGTCAAAAGAGGTGTATTGACAGTATTGCTGGGCAGTCAGGTTGGCAATTTGGAACAATGTGAATTGGATGCATGGAAGCGGTTTGATACCGCTGATGTGTATGGTGCATTGGCAAAAGAACTCAAAGAAGTCGATCCCAATTTAAAGACCAGAACCCGTGAAACGTCTAAGCATCTTTTCGAATTAGGGATGGGGCTCGGGCAAACAGCCATGCGGGAATATCTCCGTAAACTTAAATCCGACGCAGAGGATTACAGTATTAAAGCCCTATGGTGTCCGTTGCAACTTCCGCGCATACAGGGCGATTTTGAAACCGAAACCGCGATTGCTTTACAAGACTTCTCGAAAGCCTTTGCCCAAAGCGGCCGGACTGAGTCTATTCTGACAAGAAAGGGTTTTCCGGTCAGAGCTGATTTTTTACTTTGGCTTGAGCCTCACTATGCTACCTTGGACAGAGAGTTGCTGTGCCTGGAATTTTCCCTGAATGGTTTGCCAGAAATGGCGGATTACAGCAAACCCCCTGCACATCTTGAGGAACTGCAACGTTTCGCCTGGTTTATGGATACCCGCAGTGTATTTTCAAGAGTCTGCGCTGAAGTCTCCGGGGAAGAATTTGTGCTTTCGCCACGCATTAAAGAACATTTTGCGGCATTTACCGGTCGAGACAAACCCCTCTACAAACTCTGCCAGGCCGCATCGTATGTCGAAACCACTTTGCGGTGGCTAAAAAGCAAAGGCGTTGATGATCGACCATTTAATGCGCGAGCCTTATCCATTACTCAGAATGGTTTTGAAAGTTTGTCCGCAAAATTCTTCACAAAGGAACAGGTTGACCCAAGGGAGACCCTGATTAACAACCTGGGGCGAGCCTATCGGGATAGTAGAAAAACTCCCGATTGCGACGAAGAGGCACTGGATGATTATATTCGGCATGCATTTGACAGTATTTGCAGGGCATTACCAAAGGTTATCAGCCAACAGTTTCGCTTAATGCGCCAGATGCCGACCCCCGGCAATAGCTTGGAATTTAATTTCTCGGAAGATATTGAGGGATTTCTTAATCCAATGTCGACAATGCCATTGGATCAGGCGCTGTTCTGGGTTGATTCTGACCCAAGCATAACGGATTTTTTGAAACGAGAGTCTAAACTAGCTTTAGCGGGTGTACTCGCTCAGCGGGTTGAAACTAATCAGGACATACCGCTACGCGATTTGCACGCAGCTGCTGTTATCGCAGGTATGCGATCATCAGTGCCTGGCCAAATAACCGTGCTTGGCCTTGAAGGAAATCCCGGTATTGGCAAAACGACGGCAGTAGTCAGGGCCCTGAAGGCATCCAGTGAAGGATTTCTGTTTCTCTATGTTAGTCCACGGGTAATCATTAACGATGATGTCACCGAAAATCTTGCTCGGGATAGGCAGAGTAAAAAGCCAACCGGCATACTCACCGTGACGTCCAACTCAAAACTAATTGGCGCCGCTAATGCGTGGTATGAACATCAAGTTAAGGAAGGCGCTGCTTCTAAGCGAATAGTCGATAGCGCCGTGGTTGCCGATGGCGTTAAAGATCTGAAACACCCTGAAGGCAGTACGCTGATTCTTGCACCCACAGAAAAAGAAGCACTGGAACTCATCCATATCGGCTCAAGTCATCGTAAACGTGCCGAAACTGAACGTCAAGATAGAATGGAAAACGTCAATCGTCCAGGGGTGTTGAAGGTTTTATCCCTGACAACACGCAACCTGCTTGCAGTAAATCCCGAGGTCAATCGAGTCGTCATGACCGCCGCCATACAAGGCTACCGAGAATTGGGTGGCGACAAAAGCACGCTGTCCGCTCTCGATAATCTGTTTAAGAATCCGGTTAACCATCAGGCCGACAGACAAGAAAGGCGGACTTTTGCCAATCGATTCCAAACGATTGTCGTCATGGTCGACGAATTGACGGGGGACGGTGCCGGTGCTCCATGCATTCATTCAGCTGCCAAATGGCTGGATCAACAGTTCAATAAACCTTTCGAGAATGATCCTCTGTTTAAAGTGATTCTCATCATATCCGATGCATCGTTAGGCAATGAAATTGTCTTGGATCGTTACCTCAATAGTGGCAAGCGGGCTCCAGATAAAGTGCTAATTTCCAAAAGTGCAGGGAAAAGACCGTTTCGTCTGGCCATGGCACCGATCAAGATCGGGGGTAGACGTCTTCCGGTCTTGCACATCATGACCAACAGCTATCCCGCATCGAAACTGTCTATAGACTATCGGGTTAGGCTGGATCTGGTTACCCTTGGGGAACAAGCCGATGGAAAAATGCAGACCGTGCGTCAAGCGATAGCCGAGCAACAGGGCGAAGCCATTCTTGCTAATATCATTAAGGAAATTAAACGTGCACTGGATTTAGGTGCCGATCAAGTGATTTTTTTTGCCCAGGACAAAGCGTTTCTTCGATCAATTGAGTTGGCGTTGGTGGTGAGCGAAGACAGTCAGGCCCTCTTAAACCCAGAACAAGTGGCTATTCTGGATTCAAGTGTGACCGCTACCAAGCGCAAGGGATTGATTGCTGATGATCGCAGGGATACTGTAAAGGTGTTTTTAATGACTTTAAGTGGGGCTCGCGGTGTGTCATTTCCAAAAACTGATTGGATTATTGCTTTGATTCCCCGATTTGGGATTGAAGCTGCATTGATGGAAGTTGCCCAATTGATCTATCGAGGCCGAGGCAAAACCTATACGGCAGATAATGGCGATACCCAAAACAATGGGGATTGGAAAGACCGGCGATTAGTGATGTTGCTACAGGACTTTCTGCCTCAGAACGATGCTCCAGAGCTTCGCCAATGGCTAAGACAGGTGAGCGATTTGTTGACCTACCTGGTGATGCTAAGAGCAACCATTTATACCCGGATTGTCGGGGATGCGGGATTGGATAAGCAGAATCTCGCCATGGTGCCCGTTGGCGGGATTGGCAGCGAAGAAATGCATTCATTGATGAGCACTCATGTTAGAGTGTTTTTGAAAGAAGCTGATATTTTTCTACGAGATTATTCGTCCGATGCAAATCGGCGAGGTTTAGTTGCAGATGCTCAGCATAATACCCACCTTTTGTTTTCGAAATTTTCACTGGACGCGACAGCAAAATCCCGTGAGTTTAAAAGCGTCGCTCGAATAGAGGATATTCAACGATTTTCAAAACGAGCTAGCGCCGATAACGCCCCCCTTTTAATATCACCCCATGATGAGCCAGATTGTTTAATGCCGGACCATCTATATTGTATAGGTCCCTTTTGGCTAGAACATTGGGAACACCTTGATAAACAAGAACGATTTAATATCGAAGGCTGGTCAACAGATGTTGGTCATCAAATATCAAAACTGTTCGGTGAGCTCAAACATATATATCTTGATATCGAGTTACCTTTTAAATTACGGCAGCCAGCGGAAGAACTTTACCGAATTATAGCGCGTGAGAAGGATGAAGCTACGCGTGAATTTTCAACTATCAAGTCACTAAAATCCCCCTCAACTTGGCTTGCTGTTCCGCTTGATTATTCTCGCTTCTGGAAAAAAGATGCTAACGGCCGGTTGCCATCACTTGGAAATGATGAAGGGGCGTGGCGGGATTCGCTTGGTGCATGCATTTCGATAACCGGTGAAGTGCTACCGGTCATTCCACGTTATGCAGATATTCCATACGCTGCTGTGGTTGGTGAACATGATCCAGCAAGGCTGGATTTGATCTTTGACAACAGATACCTAGCCGCATCGAATGAACTAAATTTATTGAATACTATCCTGCTGGCAGAATGAAAACCGCCTATGAAAAAGGACTGATTCCCTTTATTTCTTTCTAACAGGATAGATAGGCTGCTTTGAAATTTAATTATTTTCTTTTCACTCGTACTTTATTATTCCTACCAATCTATTGTTTTCCCAGTATCGGTGGAAAAATATGTATGCAACGAATCAAAAGACTCTTGATTAATATTATCTGCAATTGGGTGCATGATCGTTAATCCGCTATATGTCCCAAACGGCGCGTAAAATTTGCCAATTTTGCAATAAAAGAGCGTTAAAGTTTACCAGCAATAATAACTATCTTATTGTTTTAAATATAACTATGCTTTTCTTGGCTGGTAAAATCGAGCTGAATAGTGGAAAAAATTGAAAGCCGTTTTGCAACCTGACGGAAAACATCTGTTTTCCGTCATAATCACACCCTCGGAATTGCTGGCGAAACATGAAGATATGGAACTATAGAAACAATTTTAATGAATTTTCCCACGTCAAAATTGCGTTTCGTTTCTCAATAAGATAGTCGTAACGGTCATAGTGGGTAGAGCTAACATCATTCAGCGCATGATTTTGAATCCTATCTCTTATTGACTTCTCTATCCCTATTTCCCCCATTCTAGTCTTTACGGTTCAGCGTAAATCTCTGGGAATGAATTTATCAATGCAAGTAATCTTCGAAATAGCATGACCTAATGAAGTTTCATTAATCGGTTTATCGTCTCTGTAACGGGCAGGAAACAAAAAAGGTGAGTTACGGGTGTAAGGCCACAGCTCATCAAATAACTGCTTTGCCATTGGTGTTATAGGCAATAGCAACCACTTCTTGTTTTTTGTTCTGACTGGGGGCAAGTCCCAAACCATAGAGTTAAAATCCAGCTCTTCTTTGGTTGCCTGGATGACCTCACTTGAACGCCCACCATATAGTAAGAGTAGTTTAACAGCTATCAAAAATTGTGGACTTAACGTGGTGTCATTCCACAATAGTTTTATCTCAGCAAATGACAGAGCCCTATCGCCTATCGACTCAGCCGCTTGGTTTTTTGGCACAGCATCAACCGGGTTAGTTGAAAGATTAAACGTGAACTTGTTACCCATCATCTTAGGGTCGTGGTTGTGATGGATGCCCAGCACAAACATCCGGTGAAGATATGCCCGGACACGGTTTGCTTCAACCTCAGAACCACGCTTGATGATCGTATGCAGAATATTCCGGATATGTATGGGGGTTATTGTGTTGGCTGGTAACTCAAACAGGTTTTCACAATCTTTGGTTACTCTGTACTTAACTTCTTCACTGGTTTTCTTACCTGATGACTCCATGTTTTTAATGTAGTTATCCAGCAAGTCTTTTACTGAACCAAAGGCCACTTCTTTCCCGGCAACTTGTGGATCAATACCTTTGTCGATCATTAGGCGCGTTTCCCGGCATCGCTCCCTTGCATCGGCTAAACTCACCGACGGGTATCTCCCAAGGTTGTAAAAGCGCCTTTTACCATCAAAAGCGTATTGCATGAAAAAAGAAATTGCACCAGCAGCTGTAATTTTTATACCGAAGCCTTTATCGGTGCCTTTCTCAAAAATTCTATAGTCTGCTAATTTAGGCTTTATGCCTTGAAGATATTTATCGGTGAATCTCACGGTGCCTTTACGGTGCTTTTGGTTGGTAAACTAAAGAATATATCAGTAAACAACGGTAAACAAAAATAATAATTAAATCAATAAAAACAACTGTATAAAAACACAGGTAAACACAGAAAAACGCAAATAACCATTAAAGAATCCGACTCTTAATCCATCGGTCCGGGGTTCGAGCCCCCGACACCCCACCAATAAATTCAATAGGTTAGCTTGTTCTGTTATATTAGAAATAGCTATCTGGTTGCAAAGGTGGTTGCAATTGATTATTTTTTTGTTGGTTTTACAACGTCAGGCTTGACATCGTAAACCTTCATCATCTCAATTGATCTGTGTCCCGCTGATGCCATTCTTTCACTGGCTGTTGTGTCACTGATACCTTTTCTCTTCAAATCATGGAATGTAAAATGATTAAATTCAACACCATCCATCTTCGCCTGATTTTCGGCCAAAGCGTTTAACCGCTGCATGGCAGTTTGCATACTGCTGATGTCTGTTTTGTTACCTGTCCGTTCGCAAATAAATAAAATACTGATTTTTTTTATTCCGGTACCTGGATCAACCGGTACTTTTTCATATTCGTATGCCCAGGCGAATAGTCGTTTGATGTAGCTTAATTCTGTATTTGCTCTGCTCTCGGACTATTCCGCCCGTTTATCCCGGTATTTTCGTATGAGTCCGACTGTCCATTTATTCAGCGGCACATCACCCAGTTTCCCGGTGCTAGAGTCTCGGGTAATAATGGTATGGTGGCAATTTAGATAGTCTTTTTTTGAGAGTGGGCTTGATGCAGCTACTGTGGTGGCCGGTAATTCTTTCAACAAACCTGACCAGAGAGTGGTTTCCACCCCAATTAGATCAACGCAAGCCCACAAATATTTAGTGCGTTGGTAAAGATGATTAATAAAATTGCGAGAAGAATATCAAAATGGCCTGATAGACTAGCTTGACGACGCCGTTAAAGTTTAAAACGCAATCCAGGCAATTTGCTGTTGAGGACAGAAACGTTTTACAGCGGTTTTGGACGCTGATTTTCAGGCAAATGCCGGCAATCAGGACCATGCTATAATTAAGAAACAAGCCTAAAACACAGGCACACCTAATCCAGTAATAATTTGAATAGCAAATAGTGATGCTTTAATTATTTGAAACATTATTTGGAGTAGCTATTTAATTGTAAAAGGACAAGTAGAGAAACCGGATATTAAATGACTCTCATCACATTAAAGGACTTGGAAGCCCATCTATGGCACGCGGCTCATATTATTACGGGCCCTATTGACGCTTCCGATTATAAAACTTACATATTCCCCATTCTGTTCTTCAAGCGTATTTGCGATGTTTACGATGAAGAATATGCCGAAGCGTTAGAACAAATCGGTGATGCGGAACTGGCTAAAAGCAAAATGTTCCACCGCATCCAGATTCCCGAACAATGCCACTGGCAGCATGTATTCGACCAAACCAAAGACATCGGCCAAGCCCTAAAAGAAGCCTTTCGGGGTATTGAATTAGCCAACGAACATCTATACGGCATCTTCGGTGATGCAGGCTGGACCAATAAAGACCGTCTTTCTGATGAACTGTTGGGTACATTGCTCAACCACTTCAATAAAGTAAACCTGGGCGTATCCAGTGTTCGCGATGATGACATGGGTCGCGCTTACGAATACTTGATCAAACGCTTTGCCGATAAAGCCAACAAAAAAGCCGGAGAGTTTTATACCCCGCGCACCATCGTGCGTTTAATGGTCAATATCCTTGATCCCAAAGCCGGTGAAAGTGTTTACGATCCTGCATGTGGTACCGGTGGTATGTTGTTGGAAACGATACACCATGTCAAAGAAAACGGCGGCGATCCGCGCCTGCTCAAAATCAAAGGCCAAGAAAAAAACCTCACCACCGAAGCCATTGCCCGTATGAACCTGTTTCTGCATGGCATGGAAGATTTTGCCATTGTCCGAGGCGATACCTTACGCCATCCAAAGTTTATTAAAGGCGACAAGCTGGAAACTTTCGACTGCGTTATTGCTAATCCGCCCTTCAGTTTGAGTGAATGGGGTTACGATCTCTGGCAAAACGATCCCTATGGCCGCAAACAATATGGCTTAGCCCCGCAAACCAATGGTGACTTTGCCTGGGTGCAGCACATGTTTGCCTCATTAAATGATAATGGCCGCATGGCAGTGGTACTGCCGCATGGCGTATTGTTTCGCGGTGCGGCTGAAAGCCGAATTCGCACTCAATTGCTTAAAGAAAATCGTATTGAAGCCATCATCGGTCTTGCCACTAATTTGTTTTACGGCACCGGCATTCCGGCTTGTATTCTGGTACTCAGAAAACAGCGGCCCCGTGATCATCAAAATCATGTGCTGATCATCAATGCGGAAGCAATCTATACCAAAGGTCGTGCGCAAAACACCTTATCCGTTGCCCAGGCCGACCAGATTTATCACCTCTATCAAAGCCAGGAACAGCAAGGGCCAGGCAAGGCTGAAGAGATTGAAGGTGTTGCTCGCTGGGTGAATTTAATCGAAATTGAAGAAAACGGCTTTAACCTGAATATTGCCCGTTACGTGCAAAAGCCGTTAGTGGAAGAAACCATTACCGTCGAAGAAGCATTATTGGACTTCAAACACAAATTAGCGGCATTGGAACAAGCGGAACAAGAGCTGGAAGACTTGCTTATCAAGGAAGGTTTTGAAATATGAACAAAAAGAAACTCGAAGACTTACTCTGGGGTGCCGCAGAATTCCTACGGGGTCAAATCGATGCCTCCGACTATAAGCAGTATATTTTCCCGCTGCTGTTCTACAAACGGCTGTCCGACGTTTATCTGGAAGAATACAACGAAGCGCTCGAAATTCATGACGGCGATCCCGAATACGCCGCCATGCCCATGTTTCACCGTTTCAACATTCCGCAAGAAGCCCGTTGGCAAGTGGTGCGCAACACCACCAAAAATATTGGGGATGCCATCCAAAACGCCTTGCGTTTGATTGAAGCCAATAACGACCGTTTGCAGGGTGTGTTTGGCGATGCGCAATGGACTAATAAAGAGCGCCTGCCGGATCATCTCTTGGCTGATTTAATCCAGCATTTCAGCAAGATTCCGTTGGGTATCCATACCGTCAACCAGGATGACTTGGGTGAAGCCTACGAATATCTGATCAAGAAGTTTGCCGACGACTCCGGCCACACCGCCGCCGAGTTTTACACCAACCGCACCGTCGTCCATTTAATGACGCGCATTATGGGCTTGCAGTCGGGTGAAACCGCCTACGACCCCACTTGTGGCACCGGCGGCATGTTGCTTAACGGCGTCATGGAACTGCGTAATCAGGGTAAAGAATGGCGTAGCGTCAAACTGTATGGGCAAGAGGTTAATCTGCTCACTTCCGCCATTGCCCGGATGAACATGTTCCTGCATGACATTGAAGAATTTGAAGTGCTGCGCGGCGATACCCTGAGCGAACCCAAGTTCATTGAAAACGACCAGCTCAAACAGTTTGATGTCATCTTCGCCAATCCGCCGTACTCGATCAAGAAATGGAATCGCGACAAGTTTGCCGCCGATCCCTATGGTCGTAATCTCTATGGCGTGCCGCCGCAAGGCTGTGCCGACTATGCTTTTTATAGCCACATCATCAAAAGCCTGAATCACGAAACCGGACGCGCAGCGATGCTGTGGCCGCATGGCGTATTGTTCAGGGATTCCGAGCAAGCGATCCGCAAGCAAGTGATTGAAGCCGATCTGATCGAAGCGGTCATCGGCTTGGGGCCCAACCTGTTTTACAACTCGCCAATGGAATCTTGCGTGGTGGTGCTGCGTTGCAATAAACCCGCAGAGCGCAAAAACAAGATATTGTTTATCAACGGTGTGGAGCAAGTCACCCGCGAACGGGCGCATAGCCGTTTATCCGATGACAATTTGAACGTATTATCTGAAGCGTTTTTCCAGCCGGATAAACAACCCGGCATTACCGCATTGGTAACTATTGAGGACATACGTGCTAATCAACACAACCTGTCCATTCCGCTCTATGTTCAAAATGATAGCGGGCATGAAGTGCAAGATATTGAACACGCCATCGAAGCATGGAAAGTCAGTCGCATAAAACTCAAAAAACAGACCACTGAATTATTTAAAAGCCTGGCGGAGTTGGGATATGAATGATGAGTTAAACAACAGTGATGCAGCTTTAGATAGGCTGGATAAAAAAACTTTTGTAGAAGCCTTAACCCGTATTCCGAATGTCGGCACTGATGCCGATTTTCAAAGAAACAACGATGAAGACTACGTTGCCGAATTCAAAAACGGCGCGTTATCGTTGGCGTGTGCGGCAAAGCGGGCTGATATGCCTTTGGCTGACTTTATCACGCATGTTTCGCGTTTAGGTATTCCGGTTATCAACCAAACCGCCGAGGAAGTGCAGCAAGATATAGATGCGCTGGAGCAATGGCTGCAAGATGAACAAAGGAATTAAATGCGTTTAGAGAAACAACCGCCGGAAGGCTGGCGCATGGTCAAGTTTGGTGAGATGGCTAACCAGACCTGCACGGCCAGGACTATAATAGGCCAACACCATCATTCAATGAGGCAAGCCCATGAACACCGCAGACCGCATTTATGAAACCGTGAAAACTTTACCCGAGCAAAGTGCTTGTGAAGTCTTGAGTTTCGCAGAAAATTTAAAAGCCAAACAAATTGAAAACGAGCAAAATCGTAAAGCAATGGCGCTGGCTACGTTAGCGAAATACCGTGGCCGCTTTAAAGCCGAAAAATTTAACCGCGAAGAGTGTTATGACCGTTAGAGTCTTCGCAGACACCAATCTATTCATTTATGCAGAGTCCCAAGATCAACATAAAGCTGCTTGCGCACTGGCTATTATTCAAAATAGTCCGGTAGTCAGTTCCCAGGTTATCAATGAAACCGTCAGTGTTTTAACCAGAAAACATGGTTTTTCGTTATCAGAAGCGCATGAAATTGCCGAAAGTTTGCTCGATTTATGTGAAGTGGTTGCTGTTGATGCGAATACGATCCGTAAAGCCATAGACCTTGCAAAACACTATTCGCTCTCACACTGGGATAGTCTAATTATTGCTGCGGCATTACTTGCTGATTGCCAGACACTATTTTCCGAAGATATGCAGCACGGGCAAGTGTTTGAAAAGCAATTAACTGTGGTTAATCCATTTGTAAATCAATAAAGTGACCACAGAGACACAAAGGAAAAACCTGAGAAATCTCTGTAACTCCGTGCCTCTGTGGTGAAAAAAGGAATTAAATGAATCCAAAACAGTTACCGGATGGTTGGCACATGGTCAAGTTTGGCGAGATGGCTACGCATATTTCCAAACGTGTAGAACCCAGTGAAACCGATTTGGCTATTTATGTGGGGCTTGAACACTTGGACCCGGATAGCTTGCGAATTAAACGACACGGCGTACCTGGGGATGTAGCTGGTTAAAAGCTGTTGGTAAAAAAAGGCCAGATTATTTTCGGTAAACGCAGAGCTTATCAGCGTAAATTGGGTGTGGCTGATTGGGATTGTATTTGTTCCGCACATGCAATGGTGTTGGAAGCCAATCCGGAAACGGTATTGCCGGAGTTTTTGCCGTTTTTTATGCAGTCTGATGTGTTTATGAATCGGGCTGTCGCTGTTTCTGAAGGGTCTTTGTCTCCAACAATAAAGTGGAAGGTATTAGCTAATCAAAACTTTATTCTTCCAAATATTACCATTCAAAAAGAGTTTTTAAGCGAAATTCACATATCGGATCGAGTCATATCATTAACGCGTGAGTCTGAAGCAGCAATTATACAGTTCTTGAGTGCGGCGTACTGGGATATATTTGGTGAAAAGCTTGGTGTAAAGGATGATGCCAAGTACCCAACTAAGCTTAATGCCAGATGCGATGTGTATAAATTAAAGAAATTACTCGCAGTTAAGCCCCAAAATGGACTTTTTGTTAAGAAGGATAATAAAGATAGTGAAGGAGTTCGTTTTCTCAATGTCGTAGATTGCTACGAAAATTCATATAGTGGTATTGATCACAGAGAAATTATCCATTGTTCGAAACAGGATTTAGAAAAATACTTATTGAATACTGGTGATTTAATTTTTAATCGTTCGTCATTAGTAAAATCAGGTATTGGTTGGCCATATTTGGAAATAGACGAATTTAAAAGGTCAACTTTTGATTGTCATTTGATCAGAATAAAAGTCGATACATCAAAAATTTTGCCTGATTATTTGTATATTTATGCGTTATCACCTTGGGCTAGAAAGTACTTTCTATGCGTTGGGCAAACCACAACAATGACAACTATTAGCCAAAGTGATCTGGAAGGCATGCCGGTGCCAGTTCCAAGTATCGCCGTGCAAAAAAAGATAATTAATGTGTTTAAAAATGCTTACTTAGCACAAGCCAGCATAATGAATACAAATAAATCAACAAGGACTCTTGTGTCAAAACATATGTCGGATTTGATGGTGAATAGCTAATGTTCAACGAACAAACCGTCACTGAAAATGGCATCATCGACCGCTTAAAGCTGCTCAGCGGTGTAAAGTGGACTTACTGTTACGGTGAATCGTTGCCGAAACAGGCCAATAGTCTTTTCGTCGATGAATGGTTAAAGGACGCGCTTTGTTTGTTAAACCCGGATATTGCCGTCCAGCCTGATTATGCCGATGAAGTCATTCTTAAGCTGCGCGGTGTCATTTTAGAAGCCAGGCATTCCGGCCTGGTCAGAGCCAACGAGAACTTTACCGAATGGCTGTTGGCGGAAAAAACCTTGCCTTTTGGGCAGGATGGCGAACACGTCACCATCAACCTGATCGACTTCAACAACATCGAAAACAATCATTTTGTCGTGGCTCAGCAGGTGCATTACATCGCCGCCAGTGAGGTGTATTTTGATATTGTGCTGTATGTAAACGGTATTCCGTTGGTGGTAGGTGAAGTGAAATCCGCTACGCGGCCCTCAGTGAGCTGGCAGGATGGTGCGGCGGATTTTATGGGCGGTCAGAAACACTACTGGAAGCATGTCGAACCATTCTTTGTGCCGAATCTGCTCTGTTTTGCCAGTGAAGGTAAAACCTTTGCTTATGGTGCTATCAATGCCGGTGTCAAAGACTGGGGGCCGTGGCACAAAACCAGTCAACGCGAAGCTATCCCTTCCAATTTAGCGTCTGTGCTGGAGAGCGCCGAAGGCTTGTTGAATCCACAAACACTCTTGCAGTTGCTGCATTCCTTCGCACTGTTTTCCACCGTTAAAACCGGCAAAAATACCCCGCCCAAACGCATCAAATTGTTACCGCGTTATCCGCAGTTTGAGACCGCCAAACAAATCGTCGAACGCGTTAAAGCAGGTTTCCCACGCAAAGGCTTGATCTGGCATTTTCAAGGTTCCGGTAAATCGTTGTTGATGTTGTATGCCGCTCGGATGTTGCGAGCCGACAATAGTTTGAAAAACCCAACCGTGTTAGTCGTGGTTGACCGGCGTGATCTGGATACCCAGATCAACGAGACCTTTGGCGGTGCCGATGTTAAAAACCTGATTAAAGTACGAAGCTGCCGTAAATTGGGTGAACTGATTGAGCAGGATAGTCGCGGCATTTTGATTACCACCGTCTTTAAATTTAAAGACGTTGAGATGGATGAAAACAACAAGGACGGTCTTAATGCGCGCGACAACATTATCGTTTTGGTGGACGAAGCGCATCGCACCCAGGAAGGTTCGCTCGGCGACAAAATGCGTTGGGCGCTGCCTAATGCCCACTTCTACGGTTTAACCGGCACACCTATCTCAAGCCTGGAACGTAATACATTCAAGCTGTTTGGCGCTGAGGAGGATGAAGGCCGCTACATGAATCGCTACAGCTATAAGCAGTCGATTCGTGACGGGGCAACGAATCCGGTCAAATTTTAACCGCGTTTGGCTGAATTGCGGGTGGATCGTGAAGCAATTGATGCTGAGTTTAAACGACTGGTCGAAGAAAATAATCTGGACGATGACGAAAAGGCTGCGTTATCAAAACGTGCCGGTAAGCTGGCTATTTTGTTGAAAGCGCCCAAGCGTATGCAGGCTGTCAGCGAGGATATTGCCGGACACTTTAACAGCCACGTCAAACCGAAAAAGATGAAAGGTATGGTGGTGGTTTACGACCGCGATGCGTGTGTGCAGATGTATTACTTGCTGGGTGCGCAGCTGGGCTTTGATGCGATTGAAGTGGTGATGAATGTCGATCAGTCGCCTATCATCAGGACCGTTACAGATTATCGCTTTAATCCCCCTCTCCCTTCGGGAGAGGGCCGGGGAGAGGGGTTTCAAAAAAGCGCAAATCGGGATTATCCGAAAGTCGCGGAAGCCAACAAGCAAGGCAAGCAGAATAAAGACTGGCGGAAATGGAAAGAGGAACTGGAACTGCCGGTTCAGGAAACGGATTTCGAGCGTTGGCAAGCAATTGATGGCGACGATCAAAAGCAGAAAGACCTGATTGAAGGCTACAAAGATGCCACGCATCCTTTGCAGTTGCTTATCGTCACGGCCAAATTGCTAACCGGTTTTGATCCACCGATCTGTTATTGCATGTATCTGGATAAACCCTTACGCGATCATACCTTGCTACAAGCCATGTGCCGTACCAACCGGTTATTTGAGATTGACGGAATTCGTAAGGAATTGGGCTTGATCATCGATTATCTAGGCGTGTTTGAAAATCTGCGTTCTGCATTGGCTTATGACCCGGAAGAGATTGAAGGCGTTATCGAAGGCATCGAAGCGTTTAAGGAATTGCTGCCGGATCAATTACACAAGTGTCTAGCCTTCTTTCCCGGCGTTGACCGAACTCTGGAAGGGTTTGAAGGCATTATGGCCGCGCAAGAGTGCCTGCCAACCAATGATAAGCGCGATGAATTCGCTGCTGCCTTTGGTGTGTTGAATAAGCTCTGGACAGCGATGAGTCCCGATCCGTTTCTGGCGCCTTTCCGTAAGGACTTTAATTGGCTGGCGCGGATCTATGAATCAGTACGCCCGGTAGGACCAACAGGTAGCCTGGTATGGGCAGCACTCGGCCCGGAAACCATCAAAATGATTCATGAGAATACTGACATTAAACGTATCCGCGATGATATTGATGAGTTGGTCATGGATGAACACGCAGTTTTTACTTTAACCGAAAAAGAGCAGGCAAAGCGCGCGAGACGATTGGAAATCAACCTGATGGGACTATTGCGAGGGCATGGCGATCCTAAGTTTGTTGCCCTGGGCGAACGTCTTGAAAAATTGCGGCAGGATTATGAGGCCGGAGTCATCAAAGCCATCGACTGGCTAAAAGGCTTGCTGGATGCCGCCAAAGATACGGTTCGTTTGGAGCGTGAACTGGATGAAAAAGTCGTGACTGTCGAAGATAACATCCAAGCACTGACCAAACTCTTTCTTGAAACCAGGCCGGATAGAACGCCGCAGGTGATTCAGGACATCGTGGAACAAATTGATAAGATCGTTAAAGCGACCCGTTTTAAAGGCTGGCAGAATTCAAATAGTGGACCGCGTGAGATTCAGAAAGCGTTACTACTGACCTTGGCGCAATTTGGCTTGGGTAAGGATAAGGAGCTGTTTAATAAAGCTTATGGGTACATTGAAGAGCATTATTGACTGGCGCTTTTTTTCAGAGGAATTAAATCAACCTATTTCGTTGAATCATGGCAAGGCATACCATGAGCCTTTGCCTCATTCAGCCAATCGATCAGCTCGGCCATAAGGCGGGGCGTATCGAAAGGCGTGGCCGTCTCAAACACAATACCGGTCTGTTGGCCGTATTCGTCGAAGGCGTCCACGCTGTCCGACGATGTTTTGTAATTGCCGCGTTGCCATTCGTCCTTGTGAGTGTAAGTGACAAGATCGCGATGAAATTGCCGGATAGGGTTCTCGGTGATCTTAATGTCAGACCAGGCATGGAAAAGGGTATCCATGACTTCGGCATAGCCGGCTTCTTCTCGCTCGTCGCGGGTGGCGAAAGACTTGACTTCGAGATTGCCCAACAAGCGCTCAACGTCACGATTCGACAGTTTGCTTCCTTCGATGCGGGTCGAAGAGCCAATACTTTCGATAGTCGCCACGCGACGCAAGGCGCTCAATCGCTCTGGAGCCAATGTGCCAAGGGCACACAAAGCGCCCTTGAATTCCTCAATCCCGGCAATGAGAACCAGCAGTTCAGATGTGATCCGGATGGTGTCAGTATTTAGCATGGAAATATCCGCAATAACCCTATTTACACCCATAAACAACCATATCCTGATTAAAACGAGGTTTTTTTGGAGGCGT